>NZ_JAPZQJ010000602.1:0-6704 GCF_027530405.1 Microcystis sp. LE19-41.2A
GTCAGGAGTCGGTCGTTTCAGGCTTTGTTGCCCTTGTTTTTTGTACCAAGCGATGTACCACAAGAAGGATAATGCAAGGTTTTTGAAAGTCCCAATCCTATTTTCGCAGCATGAACATCGGACTTTAACAGGTCAAAAGCCTTATTTTAAAAGGGTTTTACCATTATTCAGCAAACCCTAAATAATCATTCTTTAATAACCAGATTTAGTTGAATATCCACAGCGTTTCTCATCAAGGTGAAGTATAGATTAAACCTTGCCGAAGTAAGGATTCCAGTCGCAAAAATGCGCTTCATCCATCTGAGAAACGCTGTCAAGTCTTACCTTCCCGTTTCCGAATTCGCCGGTAAAAATCCTGATTTTCAGCTTTTAATCTCTGGGACGAGGTAAACCCATATCTACCGATAGAAGATGACTGCAAGCAAAACCGGAAAAGGCCACCGCGTTTAATCCTTGACCAGGGAAGGTACTATCTCCCACACAATAAAGATTAGGAATAGCTGTGCGATTAAAGGGCATTCCTAATAAGCCTAACAGTTTTCTTCGCGGTATTGGGCCGTAACTGCCATCGATTCTATTCAAAAAGCGGCGATGGGTGCGGGCTGTGCCAATTTCGATATAATCTAATCCTGTATCTAGTTTGGGAAAGAGTTTTTTCAGGCGATCAATGAGACGATGAGCAGCGGCCTCTTTTTTCTGTTGATATTCTTGAGGGGGCAGTTTTTGCCATTGATCAATCCAGCTAGGGGTGAAAGTATGAATGATATGATGGTCCGGGGGTGCGAGGGAGGGATCGAGTAAGGTAGGAATAGAAACAAAGATAGTTCCCTGTTCTGCTTCCATATTTTCCCAATCTTCTAGTAAAATATGGTGACATTCGCTTCCTGATGGTAACACATCGGCCTTAACTCCCAGATGCAAACTCAGGAAACTGGGGGATTTTTGATAGCGTTTTTGCCATTTTTTTTCGCTGCCCGGGAGAGATTCCGGGGGGAGTAGTTTCTCGAAGGTATCCCAACGGGTGGCATTAGAAACAATCTTTTTAGCGTAGTATTCCTTACCATTGGTCAATTTTACCCCGATCGCCCGTCCTGCATCTAAAATAATCTTATTCACTCTCGCTTGATACTGGATTTCACCACCGGCTTTTTCCAATCCCGCGACTAACTTGAGAGCAATCTGTCCTACTCCCCCTCGGGGATAGTTAATTCCGCCGTAATGGCGATCGCTAAAGACCATTCCCGCATTAATCATCGGAGTGCGATCGGCGGGTACTACCGACCAACAATAACATTCCATATCGATAAATTTCAATAATTTCGGGTCTTTAATATATTTTCTGGCCACATCTCCCGCATTTTGGGGTAAATACTTGACCAATCCCAAACAGGATAAAGGATGCTGGAAAAAAACCCTAGTCAGATAGCGGGGTTCTTCCAGCGATAGTAAATCCATACTATTGAGGCAATTAAACACCTGCCAGCATTCATCGTAAAAGCGCCGGATACCAGTTTTTTCTCCGGGAAAATGGCTAATTAATTCCTGTAAAAATTGTTCGTAGTCGCGATGAACTTTTAAGTCTAACCCGTCCGGGAGATGATAATGGATCTGGACGGGATCGGCAATGGTTTCGATACTCATATTCACCGCTGCCAAAGCCTTGGTTAGGAGGTTAGTCGTCCCCTTTTTGCCAAAACCAAAAATCATCGAAGCACCCACATCAAAACGATAACCCTCTCGTTCAAAATAACCTGCGCTGCCCCCCGGAATCAGATAACTCTCTAAAACTAAGACTTTTGCCCCTTTTGCCGCTAATTGCGTCGCTGTCACCAATCCCCCGATTCCCGACCCAATCACGATCGCATCGTACTGATTACTCATAACTTGACTCGATAAATTTTTGTATCAATTCTTGATTGTAACCCTTGACTAGCGGTCATTTATCGGCTAGTTTGCGGGAGCAAAAAATTTTTTGCCAGCGATGAAAAGTTGCTAAAAGGAAAAAATTCTGGACAAATCTGGCAACTTGACATAATTGGGTTTGGGTGATATAATCTCCGGAAAGACAGGTAGCGCTACTGTTATAAAAACATTGGCTCTTCTTGTTTCTGTGTGGAAGGGAGAAGAATAGGGGGAATTTTCCAGAAATATATTCTTCAAAGCCCTGCCTAGCAAGACTACTACAAATAATAAGCACTGATTATCACAGAAAGTCGAGAGGAGCTAAGTAAATTTACCTTAAGATTAATTAATCAATTGGATAATGTATAGAAAACTGGCCAAAAAAATCCTTAAATTAGCTAATTCCCTATCTAGGTCATCGAAGCGATCTCTTTTGATTGTCACCGATTGCCTGATTTTTTGTCTAAGCATCTATCTGGCCTTCTCTCTCAGATTTAATCTGAGCCTCGAATATCAGCAAATTAGACCTTTTTTAGGGAAAATATTCGGTTTAATTGCCATTAAAACTCTAGTTTTCTATCTCAAAGGTATTTACAGTCCCGTAGTACGTTATACAGGATTAGAGTTTCTTTCCTCCGTACTGCAAGCGGTTCTCTATAGTTCAGGGGTTTTAATCAGTCTGGCCTACTTTCAAGGGGATGCCTTTTTGCCACGTTCAGTCCTGATTATCGACGCATTGTTAACCCTAGTATTGGTTATCGGGGTGAGATTGTTGATTCGTTCTGTCTTTCACCGTCTCAATATTTACGTCAGTAGTCTGGATAGGGAACCGACAATCGTTATCTATGGTGCGGGGATTGTGGGTTGTCAATTAGCACGTTCCCTGCAAAATGACCCCCACTATCGTTTATTAGCTTTTGTTGATGATAATCCCGATTTGCAGCAGCGAGTGGTCCAAGGCATTAGGGTTTACCCCCCCTCTCAATTGGCACTACTGCACCAAAAAAGGGCCATTGACTGGGTTGTTCTCGCTATTCCGAACCTAGACAAGGCCAGAAAGCGGCAAATCATCGAAAGTCTAGAAACTTTACCCATCGACATTAAAACCGTTCCTCCCCTCTCAAAAATTTTATCGGGAGAAGCGACCATCAATCAGATTCGCAGTGTCGATGTCTCGGAATTATTAGGACGGGAAGAAATTCTACCCCATCCCGAACTTTTGGGAAAAAATGTCACCGGTAAAGCGGTGTTAGTCACCGGGGGTGGTGGTTCCATCGGTTCGGAATTATGCCGACAAATCGCCTTCCTCAAGCCAAAATGCTTGGTAATCTACGAATTAAACGAGTTTTCCCTCTACAAAATCGATCTCGATTTAAGCGAAAATTATAGCGATTTACGCAAGTATGCCTATCTAGGCAATGTTCTCGACCGCAATCATCTGGCCCGAGTCATCCAACAACACCAGATCCAGACAATTTATCACACGGCCGCCTATAAGCACGTTCCCCTTGTGGAAGCCAATCCTAGTCAAGGGATTTACACTAATGTTTGGGGAACCTTAAATGTCGCTCAGACCGCGATCGAGAATTCAGTTAGTAATTTAGTTCTTATTTCCACTGATAAGGCCGTCAGACCGACTAACATTATGGGGGCCAGTAAACGCTGTGCTGAGTTAGTCGTACAAGCTTTGGCCGCTTTACCCGACACTTCCACCTGTTGCGCTATCGTCCGCTTTGGCAATGTTCTCGATAGTAGCGGTTCCGTGGTGCCGCGTTTCCGGGAACAAATCGCCCAACGTAAGAATATTACCCTCACCCATCGCGATATTATTCGCTATTTTATGTCTATTCCCGAGGCGGTGCGTTTGGTTATGCAAGCAGGAGCCATGGCCCGAGGGGGTGAGGTATTCCTGTTAGATATGGGTGAACCGGTAAGAATTTACGATTTGGCCCTACAGATGATTCGTTTAAGTGGCTTGGAATTAGGACAAGATATCAATATTGAAATCACAGGATTAAGACCAGGGGAAAAACTCTACGAAGAATTATTAATCGATACCGATAAAGCTCTTCCCACCGCTCACCCAAAGATTTTTTGCGCTCATGAACACTTTCTTGCTTGGGACAAATTGCAAATCAAATTAGAGCAACTGCTTAATTATATTCAAGTTAATGACCGTCAGGGCTTAGTTAAGTCCCTACAAGATTTAGTTCCCGAATACCAGACCCCGCAGCAAATAGCCGGTCATTTGTCAAGTCAAAAGTGAAAGAAAGGAGTTTTAGCGAGTGCATCCCACATTTGCAGAAATACCGACAATTAGGGTCTGCTGAAAAAGTTTTTCCTGGGGGTAGGAGTCAGGAGTCAGGAGTCAGGAGTCAGGAGCCGGTCGTTTCAGGCTTTGTTGCCCTTGTTTTTTGTACCAATCGATGTACTACAAGAAGGATAATGCAAGGTTTTTGAAAGTCCCAATCCTATTTGCTTGCACTAACATCGGACTTTAACAGGTCAAAAGCTTTATTTTAAAAGGGTTTTACCATTATTCAGCAAGCCCCAATTAGCAATTATCAGTGACTCTTAAATTAGTACAAAAATATGGTTCTTCGTTACTTAGTATGGTTCGATAGGGGGGCATAAATCGACTAAATCCTTATCTGGCAAGAGACTTAATTGATTAGTTCGCTCTAGATAAAAAATAATTGACAAAAATCGCCAAATGCCTTTCTATATAAGGGTTCCATCCCTTATAACCCCCGTCCATTGCATAACAAAAACCGAAGAACCAAAAATATGAACAATCGCGTGTAAGCATCCCACCGAAAAACTAATGCGCTCCAGGGTTTGATCCCCAACGGGGGGTTTGGGTAGGGTTGATTCATGAATCAACCCTACTATCACTCAACCCTAGGGTTGAGTGATAAAACCGAAAGTAACGCCCAATTTTAGGAGAAAGTTTCCCCTTAAAAATCCCAAATTAGTAGATTTACAAAAATGAGATGCACCCGTTTTAGATATCCTCTTTTTCACCAAATTTATTAATCTAATTGAACCGAATGCTCTTGTTTTAATTGCTTTTGGATGGTTTTTACTGTCCGCTCAATTTTATCGATTCCGCGAGAAGAAGGGCGATTTACCCTATCAGCTAGAGGAGAAGTTTGTTGAATAGCAATGCTTAAATAAAGGGGAAAAGCGAGGGTAAAGGCTAAAAAAAGACGTTGTAACATGATCCACTCCCACAAAAGTTTTTCAGCGATTATTCTAGCCGGCTGAAACTTTTACCAGAATAACCACTAACTAGGAAAATTTCAGCCAGTTTGTGACAGTCCGGCAATTGGTGGGGTAATCCTAAAGAATTAGCGCTGAAACCCTCAACCCTAGAGCGAGAGTCTGATAGATTGATCTAGGAACATAATCGATCGCTCTATCTATGCACAAAATTCCAGTTACTGTGATCACGGGTTTTCTGGGTGCGGGAAAAACTACCCTCATCCGTCATCTACTACAAAATAATCAAGGCCGACGGGTGGCCGTTATGGTCAATGAATTCGGAGAAGTGGGAATTGATGGTGATTTATTGAAAAGTTGTCAGACCTGCGATGACAACCCCAACGATAATATTGTGGAACTGACCAACGGTTGTCTGTGCTGTACAGTACAGGAAGAATTTCTCCCCACCATGCAGAAATTGCTGGAGCGACGGCAACAGTTGGATTGTATGCTGATCGAAACTTCGGGGTTAGCTTTACCTAAACCTCTGGTTCAAGCTTTTCGCTGGCCGGAAATCCGCAACGGTGCGACGGTGGACGGAGTAATCACCGTGGTGGATGGTTTTGCTGTCGCTAGGGGTCGTCTGGTGGCGGATTTGGACGCTTTAACGGCACAAAGGCAAGCAGACCCCAATTTAGAACACGAAACGCCCATTGAGGAGTTATTTGAGGATCAGTTAGCCTGCGCTGACCTGGTACTCTTAACTAAAACCGATCTCATCAGCGAAATCGAATTAGAAAAAATTATTAATTGGCTGAAAACACAACTGCGATCGACGGTAAAAATAGTTACTTGTGCTGATGGACAAATTAGCCCCGATGTGCTATTGGGATTTAATGCCGCCGTCGAGGATGATTTAGCTAGTCGTCCTAGTCATCATGATCACGAGGAAGAACACGATCACGATGAGGAGATCAATTCTGTGCAGTTTTGCCTCGATTCTCCCGTAGATGCCCGAATTTTGACCCAACGGATTAAAGAATTGGTAGCCCGAGAAGAAATCTATCGGGTCAAGGGATTTGTTAACGTGGCCAATAAACCGATGCGTATGGTGTTACAGGGAGTCGGCGATCGCGTTGATTCTTTCTTCGACCGACCCTGGCAATCCACAGAAATGCGGCAAACTCGCTTGGTCTTTATCGGCCGCTCCCTCGATAGTCAGAGAATCGAGCAGGCCTTAACTAGGGTTTGCTGAAGAAGTTTTTCCTAGGGACAGGGTGTGGGGTGTAGGGTGTGGGGTGTGGGGTGTGGGGTGTGGGGTGTGGGGAAAGAAACCTCTTTCATCTGTGGGGGTGAAAATTTTTTCATCGGGACTGCCTCCTGCCGACCGCCTGACCCCACCAACAAACTTTTTCAGCAAACCCTCTCCCTTCTCCCTTCTCCTCTTCTCCCTTCTCCTGGGAGCATCTCACTTACGCGATAAGTAATTATACTTAGCCTAAAAGCCACTCTTAATCGTGTCTTGGAACGAAATAGAGGCTTTTAAAGACTGCGTACATGGAGAATTAAAACAAGAATTACCCTCGAAAAGCCTATTT
>NZ_JAPZQJ010000463.1:0-21317 GCF_027530405.1 Microcystis sp. LE19-41.2A
AATCCTTATCTGGCAAGAGACTTAATTGATTAGTTCGCTCTAGATCAAAAATAATTGACAAAAATCGCCAAATGCCTTTCTATATAAGGGTTCCATCCCTTATAACCCCCGTCCATTGCATAACAAAAACCGAAGAACCAGTTTTTTGAACGGCTCTTCTGGTTTATGTTTGGAAACGAGGTCTATTCTCGCGAAACAGGTGCAAGATTTTGAGGGAATCGTGCTTCAAAACCTTGCGTTTTCATCGGCCCCCGTCCTGTAGGGGCGAAGCATTCGGATAAAAAATCTACGGTTTCACCGATAGGTTATTGCCCGAATGCTTCGCCCGTACTTTTTGCCGCAAACCCTAGATAGAGTCCTATAGCAGCGGGCAGAAGGCAGTATTTTCGCTGCTTTTGCCCCCTTTTAGAGAGATTCTTCGCTCACGGAACCATCTTCCTGCACCCAGGCGAGATTTTTAATCATCCGATCGCGGGCATAGGTACGAATTTGTGCCTCGCTGCGACCCCCTAAATCGATCGCCACTCTCAGATTCGGATCACCGGTGCGAAGGGAGCGAGCTTTACTAAAAGTCGCTATCTGGGCGTTATTACCCAAAGGGATAAGCAACCAGTCGAGGGGGGCAGCTTGAGTGGGTAAAGTCTGCCCCGATAATAAACTTTCGTGCAGTTCTTCGATATTCAGGGAAAAACCGATACCCGGAGCCGATTGGCCCTGGGGATGAAAAACGCCCAATAATTGATCATAGCGTCCGCCCTGGCCTAAAATACTGAGATTTTGCTGGTGATCACTAACCGCTTTAAAAACGATGCCGGTGTAGTAATCAAAGGTTTGAATCAGACTTAAATCGAGAATTAGGGGGAAAGGCCCAGAGCGATCGGCATTAAGCAGCTCTACTAGGGATTTAAGGTTATTAACGGCTTTTTGGGCTGATTCTTCCTGGGCCAATACTGCCACTTGTGCGAGGACATCCTCAGGATTACCGCGCAGCTGGAATAATTGTCGGGCTTGCTGCCGGAGGATTTCGTTAGGATAGGGAAGATTTTCGAGGCTAACGTAGTCGAGGAGGGCTAAACAGCGTTTCACCTGTTCGCGTAAGGGAGCCGGAAAGGGAGAAAGTAGCGAACGAGTCAAACCCGCTTCTCCTAAAATAATCTGCCAGTTAGGGACGGCCAAACTATCGAAACAGTCGGCCAGGAGCAGTAAAATCTCGGCATCGGCTAGTAAACCGCCAGAAAAGAGCAGTTCTACCCCCGCTTGATAGAATTCCACTTGACGACCGTGATAACCGGCGCTAGGGCGACGAAAAACGTTAGCCCGATAACAGAGACGTTGGGGATAGGACTCCCCACTCATGCGGGTGACGGCACTGCGGGCAATGGAAGCGGTTAATTCAGGGCGTAATCCCGATAGTCCTTGACTATCCCCGTGGAGTTGGATCACGGTGCTGGGATCGATCGCACCGCCTGCGGTGAGGGTATCGAGCCATTCAATGGTGGAGGTGACGATCCTTTGATAGCCCCAACGCTGAAAGACAGACTGAAGGCGATCGTTAATCCAGCCTTTTTGGGTAACTTCTAGGGGTAATAAATCCCTTGTCCCCGCCGGGGGTTGATGAATCATGGGAGTTTGCTAATCAAAATCGGTGGCACTGGTCAGTCCTATTTCACTTTACGACAAGTTGTGACCAGTTTCCTGATGGGTAAAAACCCCTAACAAATCCTCTTAGGGGTTTTTATCTCAAATGTCGGGGTGAAGACAGCAATTCTAAATTTGCCCTGTAGCAAGGCTTTTGGGGGTTAGTTCCCATAATACGGGGTCAAATTCAATGGGATTGCAAATTTCATGTCACGAGTCTTCAGGCTTTTGACGTGATAGTACACCCAAAGTTGCCCCAAAAATCCCCCTTTAAAATGTTCTTTAAATCCCTAAAAGGCTTGCTATGTCTAAAACTGAGAATTGCTGGTTGCTAGTAGAGGCAAGATGTTGCCCAAGAATCTCCGCCCTAAAAGTGCGGAGATTGTCAATCCCCTGACGGTGGCTTCTAGCGGAACATTGCGCGCAGGGAACTGGAGAGTTGATTGGCTGCCCGTGCGGCCACCAATCCCGAAAGGGCGGCGACCACCACTGTGGCAAGGCAGGTTAGCTGGGCTGCCCCCGGTCCACCCACCCCCAGCACCATCGCCATGGCGGTCAGAGGTAGGCGATAGCCGCCAGCAATACCGGCCGCTGCCCCCGCCGCACCCGCCAGATCCCCCGAAATCTCAAAGGTGGTTGCGAACACCCGGCCACTGAGGTCGCCGATCGCCAGAAAAGGGACAAACACGCCGCCACAGCCCCCGGCTAAAACGGCAGCGGTGGTGGCCGCGGCCCGGAGCAGAGCCACTGCCAACAGGTGGTAAGGAGTTGTTTTAATGTTTTCGGCCCAGACGATAGCGGCTCCCCCTGGTCCAAAAGCCGCTGCGGGGGTCGCCACCTGTCCGATCACGATCGCCAAGAATAGCATCACCAGGCCACCGATCAGGAGACGAGTGGCGGGCCTGTCCCGCAAGCCTCTGGCCCAGTAGATCGCCTCACCAGTGAGGGCTGTAATCGTGCCGGCGATCACTCCGATCAACAAAGTGGCACCCACCGCATCCCAGAAGTCAGTCGGGGCAACCTGCGGCACGACCAGCCGGATCAGTTGCAGCTTAAAGGCAGCGTTGACTCCCCATCCCACCAGTCCCCCGGCTAACATCGCCGCTGCCCGCTCCGGGGTGATCGGAACCTGGCGTCGCTGACTCAACTCAAACATAAAAAAGCTGCCCACCAGAGGGATTCCCATCAGGGCAGAAACACTGGCCGCACCGCCACCGATGGCCAGGGGCCGCACCAGTTGACCTAGGGCTGGATTTGTGCTACCTAACCAGGTTCCTGTCGCCACGCCAATATGAGCTGCCGGCGATTCTGTTCCCATGGGCGCACCCAGTCCAACGGTGGAGAGGATGGCCAGGGCGCGCAACGGGGCTAGATTCCAAGGGAACCGCTCTTCGGCGCCGGATGCGTTCACCACGTCACCGGTCAGGTCGGCGCGAGCAATGTCATGGGGGAAGGAGTACCAGTCCATGAGAGAACCCCAGCGACTAGAGGAAGTTGCCCCCCGGGGAGCTAAGGTCTGCACGGGTTGCCCCCTACCCAGTCCAAACAGGACTAGCACTGCTAAGGTAACGCCCACCAGAGGCAGCAGCAGTAGCCAGACTTTGTCTAGGTCAGAGGCAATCCTGAGGGTTTGCTTAATTGCCTCAGTCAGTAGTACCGCGGCCAGAGAGCCGATCAAACCGCCGAGCAGGCCGCCAACAGCCCATGGGCCTACCCTGGTTAACAGAAGTTGTAGTTTGTTATTTAGCATCGTGCCAAGAAAGTTAAACTTTTATCGTTCCTATAGCAAGTCCATTGGAGTGGTCAAGCAAAACACCCTGAAAGTCTTTACTATATAGTTAGTAAAAGTATAGTCAAATATAAACAGACTGAATTCTATTTGAGAAATTCCCTTCACTTTTACTTCGAGAGATTAATTCTCCTTGGCTGAACTACGCACCTCTCTATCCCATAGCTGAACGGATTTGGGAATGCTTTTCTTAGGATGTTGTAACTTGAAACCACTACTCAACGGATTTAGTATAAGTTAACATTTCAATTAGACGTTTATAAGGAATAACGACAAACTTTTGGCTGTTAGCTTTGCCTATGTTAGCCTTCTGTTTCCAGCCGTCATTTTTGCCAATAACTAAAGCAGATTGAGGGTGTGTTAGTCAAAATTAACACACCATTAATTTTATTTTTAAGTCAGAACTGTCCCAATTATGGGATAGATGTTTTAATTTCTTGCATAATCATCAACCTAAAAAGATTTAATCGTGTTCAAAGATTCGGTAACGTGAGCTTTAAAATCTAACATAGAATCGAAAATATGTCTGACGATTCCCTCTTGATCAATGATATAGGTAACTCGTCCGGGGAGGACGAATAAGGTAGAGGGAACACCGAATAATTTCCGGACTCGGTTATCGCTATCACTTAAAAGGGTGAAGGGAAGATTATATTTTTGGGCAAATTGTTGATGAGATTGGGGACTATCGGCACTAATACCAATAACTTCCGCACCCGCATCGGTAAACACTTCGTAACTATCGCGGAAAGCGCAGGATTCTGCGGTACAACCCGGAGTGTCATCTTTGGGATAGAAATAAATTACCAGGGATTTTTTACCGATTAAATCGCTGACATTAACCGTTGCCCCTGTTTGGGAAGGGAGAGAAAAATTGGGAACTCGATCGCCTACTTTTATAGCTGCCATAAGATTAATTAATGAATGGATAATCGTGGATAGGGTGATGCTTTATATTCTAACCTTTTTTGGTCTTTTGTTTAGCCCGTTTAGCAGCAGCTTTGGCCGCTTTTTCTGCTTCAATGCGTTTTTGTTCGGCTTTTTGTTTTTCTTCGTCTAGTTTTTCTAGATAATAGTGATAATCTCCTGCGTAGGCAATTAATTCGCCCTCCCGAATCTCGACAATTTTGTTAGCTACCTGGGAGATAAAATAACGATCATGGGAAACAATTAAAACCGTGCCTTCATAAACTTTTAAAGCCGATTCTAACATTTCCTTGGCGGGAATATCGAGGTGATTAGTGGGTTCATCGAGAATTAATAAGTTAGCGGGAGCAAGTAACATTTTGGCTAAAGCAAGACGCGCTTTTTCGCCACCACTCAAAGATTCTACTTTTTTTAATACCGTTTCCCCACTGAATAAAAATCGCCCTAAAAGACTGCGAACTTCCACATCTTTCCAATCGGGAACTTCATCATGAATGGTATTTAAAACAGTTTTAGTTAGGTCTAAAGCTTCCGCTTGGTTCTGCTCAAAATAACTAGGAATAACGTTATGTTTACCGATTTCGATCGAGCCTTCTGTGGGGGGTTCTAACCCAACAATTAAACGTAAAAGCGTGGATTTTCCTGCACCATTTGGTCCTAAAAACGCCACTCGATCGCCCCTTTCTATTTCCAGATTTGCTCCCAAAAAGAGAATTTTATCATCGTAAATGTGAACAATATTTTTAATAGTTACCACTTCCCGACCACTACGCACTGCTGGAGGAAACTGGAATTTTAAGGTACGCACATCGGCAATTGGTGCTTCAATTTTTTCTACCTTTTCTAATTGTTTTTCCCGGCTTTTTGCTTGGGTACTGCGGGTGGCACTGGCCCGGAACCGATCCACGAAAGCTTGCTGTTTTTCTAGTTCTTTTTGCTGACGTTCGTAGGCACTTAACTGAGCAGATTGTTGTTCGTATTTTTGCTGTAGGTAGGCAGAATAATTACCTAAATAAGTGGTAGAAACTCCCCTTTCAGTTTCGACAATTTTGGTACAGAGACGATCGAGAAATTCCCGGTCGTGGGAAACTATGACCATGGGAGTAGTTAAATCCTTGAGGAATTTTTCTAACCATTCAATGGTTTCTAAGTCTAAATGGTTAGTCGGTTCATCGAGGAGTAAAATATCGGGAGTTTGCAGGAGAATTTTACCTAAACTCATCCGCATTTGCCAACCACCACTAAAGGAACTTACCAAGCGATCGCCGTCATCGCTAGTAAAGCCCATTTCTGGTAAAATTTTCTCGATGCGCGCTTCTAATCCGTAACCATCTAACGCTTCAAATTGTCTTTGTAGGCGATCCAATTGATGAATTAAGCGATCTAATTCTTCGGGATCAGCTTTTTCCATGCGCTGGGGAATTTCTATTAGTTGATGGTGGACTTGATTCGCTTCTTGAAACACCGTCCAAAATTCCTCCCGTACCGTCCGACGGGGATCCACTTCAAATTCTTGGGTAAGATAGCCGATATGGAGACTGGTAGGACGGATGATCTCCCCGGCGGTGGGTTCCACTTCCCCCATAATAATTTTCAGCTGGGTGGATTTTCCGGCCCCATTGACTCCCACCAACCCGATGCGATCGCCAGTTTTTACTTCCCAAGTGACATCTTTTAACACTTCTCCCGTCGGGTAAATCTTACTAATTCTCTCTAGTCGTAGCATCGCTGATTTTTCTCCAGTCCTAGGCAGTTGAGGCAGTCCGCCTCTATTGTAACATTTAGTTAAGCTTTATCTGGTCTTTGTCAAGTTTTCTCGATTGAGCCACCCGACAGTATTTTTGATCTGAAAGAGATAATAATGTTTAATCCCTACCCCATAAAAAAAGAAACGGCTAGTTTAATCACCAGAGATGGAATTAGTTTAGTTGCCGATATTTATCGTCCCGATAGTAGGGAATCTTTGCCCATTTTACTAATGCGACAACCCTACGGAAAAACGATCGCTTCCACGGTGGTTTATGCCCATCCTAGCTGGTATGCACGTCAGGGTTATATTGTAGTAATTCAGGATGTCCGGGGACGGGGAAACTCGACGGGAAATTTTAATTTATTTGCCCATGAAATTAGCGACGGATTAGAAACCATTGAATGGGTTTTAACTATTCCTAATAATACGGGTGTGGTGGGAATGTATGGTTTTTCCTATCAGGGAATGACTCAATTATACGCCGCTACTAATGGTCATGCTGCTTTAAAAACTATTTGCCCAGCAATGATAGCTCACGATTTATATCGAGATTGGGGCTATGAAAATGAAGCATTTAATTTACAATATAATCTCGCTTGGGCAATACAATTAGCGGCGGAAACAGCTAGATTAAAAGGGGACGAAACTGCCTATCAAAAACTCTGGGTAGCTTCCCGAAATTTACCCCTTTTTGATCCTATTGCTGCCTCTCCCCAAATTCTGCAAGATTTAGCTGCTGATTCTTTTTATCACGATTGGATTACTCGTTATCTTCCCGATGACTATTGGCAAAATTTATCACCGCAAAACCTGTTAAAAAATATCGATTTACCGATGTTACATATCGGGGGTTGGTTCGATCCTCATCTCCGGGGAACTTTGAGTTTATACCAAGAAATGCAAGCGCGTTCTATCTATCCCCAACAGCTAATTATTGGTGCTTGGACTCATCTACCCTGGGGGAGAAAAGTAGGAGAGATAGATTATGGTCAAGAGGCAATTAGTCCCGTGGATAAAATGCAGCTGCAATGGTTTGATTATTTCTTAAAAGGTCAGGAAACGGAATTATTAAAAAATCCTCCTATGTATCTATTTCAAATGGGGTCTAATCAATGGCGATATCTGGAGAAGTTTCCAGGAGAAAATCAGCAAATTTATTATCTTGCTAGTCAAGGTTTAGCCAATCTGCGCGAGGATGAGGGGAAATTAAGCGCGATTTTGTTAGAACCTGCGATCGAGGATACCATCGTTCACGATCCTTGGCGACCGGTCCCATCTTTAGGAGGTCATAGCGCCCTACCGGGGGGAATATTCGACCGCACTATGCTAGACTGTCGCAGTGATGTGATTACCTACACTTCTCCCCCCCTAGGGAAAGATTTAACGATTTTGGGTAGTCCCCGTCTGGATTGTTATTGTCAAGCAGATGCGGTTAGTTTCGATATCTGCGCGGTGGTTTCTCAAGTTACCCCCGATGGTCGGGTTTTTAATATCACTCAGGGTTATAAACGGGTAAATAATCCCGAATTGCCCCTAAATATTGCCCTGCAAGCCACTTTTATCACTATTCCTCAAGGTCATAGCTTGCGTTTGAGTCTCAGTGCCTCTTGCTTTCCCGCACATCCCGTCAATGCGGGGACCGGCAGCTATCCCCACGCAAGTCGAGCGATCAATTTTTCTGTTATCACAATTAAGGTTTTTTGTCAAGGAAATTTTCCCGCAAAATTGCTATTACCTTTAGTCGGGGAAAGCTAAACCGCTGCGGGGATCACGAATGTATAAACCTAACACCAGGGAGGAGATAACCGTATCCCAGACGGGGGTGAATTTTTCCTGGCGTTGCCGATTGATTTTAAGCATGAATTGTCTTCTTTTGCAATTTTTAAAACCTAGTAATAGGCTAACTTTTAGTATTCATATCTTGATTAAACAACGCCGTTTCTTTGATATTGTCTTAATAGTTCTAGCAAAAGAGTTTATTATGGCGACAATATTATAGTCATTTCAATTAAGATTGAGAATATCATTAGTCGCTTTCGTACTTGGCGAAGCTATAGTTCAAGACTTCTAGGGTCGATCTTGAAAAGAGGTTGGGAAAACTTTCTGAGAATTTTTTGGGGTTTCTCGATAGAGAATAAAATCTTCTGAACCTTGATAACTAATAACTTTAGCGGGGATACCCACCGCCACCGCCTGATCGGGTAAATCTTTTGTAACTACTGCATTAGCACCGATGGCTACATTATCACCAATAATAATCGATCCAAAAATTTTCGCACCAGGGGCAATATATACACGATCCCCAATTTTAGGCACTCCCGCTTTTTCTCCCCGGCCAGCCACACCAATAGTCACTTCTTGGCTTAAATTACAGTATTCGCCAATTTGAACATCGTAGTGAACAATAATGCCGTGAGCGTGGGGTATAAACAAACCCTGACCAATTTCAGCCCGGTTAGGTAATTCTATGCCAGTAATCATTTCAAGGATTAAACGCCAAATGAGGCAAATAGCTTTTAGGAGACTCCGGAGAATAGGAAAATGGAAATGAAAATGAATCCAACGACTGACACGATATTGCAAGGTCGCCCAAAAACCTCTTTTGGTTAAAACCACTTCTAGCCAAGACAAATTGTCGGTAACAACATAGCGATCAAGATCTGCTTGAATCGCTGCTAAAATCAGTTGAAAAGACTGCAATTTTTTCATAATTTTAGATAAAAATCCACTAAAGTTTTTTCTCTATTAGTAAACGGTATTGATCCAGGATTTTTTCTAAAGAAAACTCCTCGGCTCTATTTTTTAGCCAACTCGGATCGACGTTATTTTTCAAGGTATTAAGAATTGCCGCTGCCATAGCTGCTGAATCAGCGATCGCCACTAGGGAACCGTATTTTCCTTTATCTAAAATTTCCTCTGGTCCGCTAGGGCAATCCGTCGATACCACTGCAATGCCAGCAGCCATTGCCTCTACCAAAACATTACCAAAACCCTCCCAAGCGGAGGATAATACTAAAACCTGTGCCTTTTTCATATAAGCAAAAGGATTTTCGACAAATCCCTCTAATTGTACGTCTGTATCTAAATTTAGTTCTTTAATCAACGATATAAGTTCGCTGCGGGTCTCTCCTTCTCCTAGTATTAATAATCTAGCGGGTTGCACTCGTCGAACTAAAGCAAAAGCCCGAATTAGGGTAGGAAAATCTTTTTGATGATTGAGTCTTCCCACTCCTAAAATTACTGGCGGCTGACCAAGTAAAAACCAAGGATGTTCTAGGTTTTCTTGCAGTTTGACGATTAATTCTGGGGTAACAATCGGATTATAAATGACTCGAATTTGTTGAGGTTTGATGCCAAATTTAATTAAGTCTTGGGCGACTCCTTGGGAAACACAAACCACTCGGTTAGCAAAAGGATAAATCCACCGCAGAAAATAGGGAACTATTTTGCGCTTCCACTGTTGAGCATGGCGTATTTCTTGAGATAAGTTATTATGTACTGTCACAAAGACAGATATTTTTTTCCTTGCTAGGATTTTAGCCATAAGAGCAACAATATTGGTATCTTCTAGGGCTGATATCATGGCTTGTGGACGTTGATTTTGTAGATATTTGACTAGGGAGGGGATACTCCTAAACAGACTTTTGGCTTTTAAATCTATAGTATTCACCCCGGGGTCAATCTGTCCTAAGTATAAACCTTCTTTTCGAGCTAAAACTAGATCAACAAATTCTCCCTGTTGGGCAAAACCATTAGCCAAGTTAAGTATAACTCGTTCGGCCCCACCGCCATCTAAATCACTGAGAAAAAACGCTATTTTGTTCATAGTTTAATTGAGCATTATGCTGAGGTAAAAAAGGAGATAGAGCTAGGGACATATACAACAACCAAAAAATGGAGTTATGTTCGAGTAAAGTGGACTCAGTTTGATTATATAGTATCAGAAATGATAAGTACATCAACGGCCATAAACCCTCGTGATGGGATTGATAAATAGCAGAGATAATTGCGCGTCTTATAACTAATAAAAAACTCATAATAAATAGGATAGTTCCCACTAATCCGAAAGCAATAGCTAGTTCGAGGAAGCCATTATGAGAGTGGGGAGGTATATAGGTAGTACCGTAGGCTTTCTGTACATAGGAAGAAGGTCCTTTTAATCCATACCAAAACCCTAAATATCCATAACCTAGCCAAGGTCTTTCTTGGATTTTATCAAGAACAGCAGACCAAATAATAGTTCTTCCTGATAGGGTTAAATCTCGACCAGAAGCAGTAATAATATCTTCTAAATTCATCCCGATCCAAAGAAATAAAGAACCTGCCAGTAAAAGCCCAGTTAACCAGAGGGGAATTCTGATATAATCTTGCCAAGAAATAGTTTGGTAAATTTGCATTAGTATGAATAGGATTATACCGATAAAAAGAGCGCTTTTAGAAGTGCTAAGTCCAATCATTCCAAAAGAGAGACAGCAAAAGGCTAAAAATAGATAGCCTTCTCTCCGATTAACTGGTGTGACCAGTAGGTTAACTAGACAAATTAAGGTCATTAAACGAGCAAAGAGATTTTTATGGAGAAAAGGACCCCTCCATGAGCCAGCATGGACTCCCGATTCTAAAGCACTAGAGGGGAAGGCAAGGCTGAAGAAAAAACTAATAATAGCAGTGATGCCTAAAGCATAAGCTGTTAGTCTTAGTTGTTCTTTAATTGCGTAGCGCGAGGCAAAATATAAGGCAAATAGACAAGTTTCTAAAAAAGCGAAGGAACGTCTTTGGGTAATCTCAGGAAAATTCGACCAGTTAGCGGAAATTAGTACCAGAATAATTAGTAACCAAAGAAAGGGATTACGGCCAAAAAATCCGATGGTATGTTGCCAACGGAGAGCCATTAGCACCAAAACCACAAAAGCGATTCCATGCTGCATTAAAGAGAGAAGTGGATCTAAGGGAGTATAGTCAGGAGAACTGACGGCTAATTCCCCCTCGGAATGGACAAATAAGCTTTCAAAAGAAAATAGTCGTGTGTAAAAAATTAGACTAAAAATAGTTATAAACTTTTCCAGTAGTGGGGGGATTCTGATCATGGTTGAAAAAGAGGATTAATCTTTGATTTTAAACAATAATAAATTCTTCTGATCTGGACTTCTATTTTTTCTCCTATGGTAAGAGAACAGAAATACTTGTGAATGAGAAGTTTTAGGTGCGGGTCGCCATTATCTTCTCGATTATAGAAGCTATAGCCGAGAGTAAAAATATTGTTAGTAAATTTCGACATTTGCGGAAAATTACTTTTAAGCCAAAAGGCAGTTAAGATATTAATTTTACCCCGTAAAGATTTTTGGTTTTTTCGTAAAGTATAAGCGTTGTTAGCATGGATTCTTTGTTGGGCAAGTTTTTCTAGGAGAATATAGCCCGGAGTTAGGGCAAAAGCGGCGTATTTTAAGTAATCATCGCTAGTAATTCTAATTTCTTCGGGCATGGGTAATAACTGCTCTAAAAAAGAGCGGCGAAAACAGATGCCAGAGGTGGCTGTACCCTCAAAGGGCATTTTTCCTCGCAGTTTTCCCTGGGACAAGCAATTTCTTAAATCATAAACTCCTGAATTGACTGATTTTGGGGTAGCATGGTCTGGGGCAGCAGTTTTATCTGTAAACATCTGCAAGGAGTGAAAACACCAACCAATATCGGGATAGTCCTGAAAAATCTCTACGACCTTTTCAACTTTATTAAGACTAAATAAATCGTCTGCATCCAAAAAACAGATAATTTCTCCGCTACTAGCAGCAAAACCCTGATTAAAAGCGGAAGCTTGACCACCATTAACTTTGAATATGGGGATAATTTGCTGACCGTATTCTTCTATCACCTGACGAGAACGATCCTGGGAACCGTCATCTACCACAATTATCTCCAGATGGGGATAGGTTTGTTCTAGGGAACTAGAAATCGCTGCCGGTAAAAAACCAGCATAGTTATAGTTATTGATTAAAATGCTGACTAGGGGCGACTGATTGGGGTTAATCATGGGCTGTTCAGGAAAAATCAGGAAGAATGTTGAAAACTATGCCAATAACTGCGAATTTGTTGGCGTGTTATCGGCAGTAGGATCACAAAAATTAGACCGAAACCCGTCCACATACCCAATTGTTGAACAAATAAGGGAAGAGAACAGGCCGCCCACCAGAGGAGGGCTAAACGATAATCGGGGCTGCCAATGATTTTAGTAATAAAAAGGTGAATCAGACCATAAGCGGGAAGGGCGATAACTTCTGCCCATCCATAGCCAACAATACCTAATTTTGGCAACAGTAACCAAGCTCCTCCTGCAAAAAGGGCGACGTGGAGAAGGTGAAATAAAGCCACATAGGTATTTTTTCTGAGAACGTAGAGTGTGGAAGAATGGAGATTAAAGAGGGAATTAGTCAAATAAGCCCAGGCAATAAAGGGATATACCTGTAGGGCGACGCGCCAGCGTTCCCCAAAAGCCAAACCGATAATCAAAGGTAAAGTCCATGCGACTACATCCAAAATCGGGCCGAGAGCGAGGACTTGTAGGCTCATACCCTCGGTAATTGCCCAGCGTAGCTTGGGCGGGTTATCTTGAATTTTGGCTAAGGCGGCCATGGAAATACGCCAAGTTGCGTGTTTAACAAAACTGAGAACTTCGACTAAACGAATGGCTAAGGCAACAAAACCGACGGCTTCTGCTCCGCCAAAACGTCCCACCAGCAGGGGATTAACTAGGTCTCGCAAAAAGAAAATCCACTGGGCTGCGGACAAAGTTATGCCGTAGCCTAACATATCTTTGACTAAAACGAGATTCCAGAATAATCGAGGACGATAACCGGAACACCAGAAAAACAGCACCACTGACTGGAGAGTTTGCGCCCACCAAGCCGCTACTAATGCCCATGCTCCCGCTCCCTGGAAGGCGAAATAAACGCTTACTAAAACGTAGAGGCATTGATTGAGCAATTCAATCATGGCAACTTTTTTATAGTTTAATTCTCTTTCTAATTTAGCTAAGGGAATTTGAAAACAGAGGACAAAAGGTAAACTCAAAAATAGGGATATGGCAAGGGCTGAAAAATTGCCTATCTTAATCCATTGTGCCAGCAAAGGAATGGTAATAATTCCTAGTATTAAACCAAGAATACCTAGTAGAAGCATGAGGGTAAATCCCTGATGATAATTATGCGGTTCTTCTTCTGGATTAATCTCTCGAATTAGATAAAAATTAATTCCTAGCTGAAAAATCCGTTGCAGATAGGAAAAAACTCCAAACGCCGATACAAATAATCCATAATTTTCTGGACCGATTAGACGGGTAACTAAGAAGACACTGATAATACTTAAGACCATACCTAGACCTTGCCGTCCCGCTAGATAAGCTCCCCCACGCATCACTTTTGCTCTTAAGCTCATAATAGTTTTTTCCTAAGCGGGTTTTTGGGATAGATGGTTTTATAAAAGTGTGGGAATGCGTTGCAGGAACAGGAGCAAGAAATCGATATTGAGGGCTTGTAGGGCCTCCAAAAATTTTCCCTCTTTCAGGGGTTCAACAACTTTATAATAATTTTTAAACCTCTGAAGATGACGCAAATTCTTAACTAAAGCTCTGGTTAATTCTCGACTATTTTTTACTTCTATTTTTTCTAAAAACTTTTGGTTAGCTCGACAGTAAGATTCTAGTCTTAGGGAGGTTTTTTGCTGAGTCAGGGAGCCTGGTCTAGTTCTTTGATAATAGTAGGGATAGGGATAAAAAATAAACTTAGCCTCCTTTAACAAACAGTCTAAATAAAACCAATAATCTTGTCCTTGTCTGAGAGTGGGATCGTATTCAAGATTATGCGCTAGTAAGAATTGACGATTGATAATTGGTTTAGTCATCGTGACAAAGAGGCTTTTACTTTCAAACTTTTGTTTTGTAATAAAAGAAATTGGCTCTAATACCAGGGGGTGAGCAAGGGTTTGCCCACTCATTTTAATTACTGTTGTCCAGGGCGACGGTGCTTGATCATAAATGAGATACACATCATCGCTAACTAGATCTGCCTGAGTTTTTTGGGCAACTTCCAAGAGAGTTTCCAGGCGGTTTGGTTCATACCAATCATCGGAATCCAAGAGAGCTAACCAGCTACCTTTTGCCAATTTAATTGCCTTGTTTCTGGTAGATGCTGCTCCAAGATTTTCTGAATTATGGATAATTATAATACGGGGATCATTAAAACTTTGGGCAATGGCAAGAGTGTTATCGGTGGAACAATCATCAATAACAATGATTTCTATATTGGTTAAGGTTTGCTCTTGGGCAGATTGAATAGCTTTGGCAATATAGGATTCAGTGTTATAGGCAGGGATGATAATAGATACTAGGGGATATGCGTTCATTTTTTTGGGTTAAATTTAGAGATTTAATATAACTAAAATACTTTTTATGTATATAGTAATTAATCAAGATAATCAAGAGTTAAAGTAGCTTTTGGCATAGCGAAAATAAGGTTCTGATTCCCGATCAATTCTCACTCCATTAACGACTAAACCAAGCAGGTTATACTGATATTTCTTCAGTATTTCTTGCACTTGTATGGCTGTGGTGGTCTCTAGTTTTTCTGGGTTGACTACGAAAATAATCCCGTCTGTTTTGGGGCTAATTTGGAGAGTAATATCATTCAAAAGCAACGGCGGCGCATCGATAATAATAAAGTCATAAGTTTCGAGGCTTTCGTACAATAAACTCTCCATTTTATCACTATTAAATAGAGCTAATGGGTTAATAACTTGATGACCTGCTAAGATAAGATCGAGATTTTTACTAATATTCTTGATTGCTAAAGATAATTGAGTTTTTCTTGCCAAAATATCACTTAAGCCTTGATCATTGTCTAAAGACCAAATTCTCTGTTGTTGAGGATTAGGGAGATCAGCATCAATTATTAAAACCTGACTACCAAGTTCAGCTTTAGCCAGAGCTAAATTAGCAGCTACTTCTGATTTTCCTTCTCCAAAAATGCTACTGGTAACAATAACAGTTATCGGATTTTTGTCGGGATTAGCAATAGTGATTTGGGACAAAACGCGGCGATAGGCTTGACTAAATAGGGAATTGGGCTGTTCTTGAAGAATGATATTAGTCATTTTTTTATTTGGTCGAGGCAAAGAACCTAAAAAGGTATAGGGAAAAATTTTCTTGATCTCTTTAATACTTTTAAGTGAAGGAGAAACCAATTCTAACAGAAAAGTCGTTAATAAATAAGTTATACCCCCTACAACTATACCGATAGTCTCTAACTGTTTTTGCGATGATTTCGGATATTTAGAAAGCACAGCATCACTGACAATTTGAGCATTGCCTACCTGCTGTTTTTCGGTAATTTCTAGCTCCTGGAGATTTTTTCTGAGTGCTTGGTAGGAAGTTTGAGCAATTTCCACTTGACGCTCTAAAACTTTTTGGCTTTGCTCTAGTTGTGGAATTTGTTTAGCCCGTTGAGCATAGGCAGCTTTTGTTTCTTGTAGAGAAGTTAATTGCTTGATTAGACCTTTATTTTCCGCTTCATTACTGACTAGATATTCTGTCAAACTGTCCTGTAAGTCCTTGCTTTGAGACACGCGAGAATTACTTCCGGGTTGTGTCATCGCTTCTTGGACTGCCCGATTCAATAAATTCTTTAAAACCGCTTGTTTGTCTCTTAATGTTATCACCACTGGGTTAGCTTCTGTATAACGGGTGCGTTCCACAGCCAATTCTCTTTCCACCTCTTGCAGTTTCAGGCGAGCATTCTGTACAGCAATGGAATTATTAACCTTACTTTGAGCGATCGCTTTTGGGGGATTTGTGCCGATATTTTGGCGTAGTTCTTGACTTTTTGCTGCCACTTTAGCCTTTTCTCCTTGCAGTTGACTAATTTGTTGATCTAATTGCCCAATTTGCTGTACAAGTAGGCTTGCCTCTCCTCGCAAATCAACGATCTGATTCTTGGTTTTAAAGCTTTGTAAATTACTTTCTGCTTCTCTTAAAGCTTTTTCAGCTTTCGGTAATTGTTGACTAACAAATTGTTTAGCCGCCTCGACCTCTGCCCGATTCAAGGTGATATTATTTTTTAAATAGTTCTTCATCACCTCATTAACTACTTTTGCGGACTGATCTCCACTGGGACTTCTATAACTAACCATCAAAATATCGGTACCCGGTATGTTAGTAACTTTTAAATTCTTTAAAAAGTCTTCATATATCAGCAATTCTCCTTTTTTGTCCTTAAGATTTAAGTTTTTAATCACTTCAGTAACTATGGGAGCCGATTGCAAAATTTCTGCTTCTGTATCTAGAGGTGTATCTTGAACTTTTAACGAATCGAGTTTGCCAATTTTCTCACCCGCTTCCGTGACCAAGGCAGAGGTAACATTTTCTCGTTTAAACTTGAGTTTACCAGAAGCTTCGTATTGTTTTTCGGACGAAAAAGCTAAGTATAGCAAGGCCATTAATGGCAACATTGCCACAGCCGTGGCGGGGAGCCAATGACGCTTAACAATTGACCAGTATTTGAGGAAATCAATTTCCTCAGTTAGGTGTCGGTTTTCCATAAATTTAGGTACTAAAAACTTGGTTCTACAGCCAAAGATTTGGCTGCTCTAAGGGCTAATTGGTATAGGTTGGCAAGAGACCTATTGTAGTTATTGATATCCAAAGGAGTAACGAACTCTCGGGCATTTTTCCCTAATTTTAGGCGGAGTGATTCATTATTGACCAATAATTCCAACTGATCTGCCAATCCTTGCCTATCGCCAGGATTAACCAATAAACCTGTCTGTTGGTGAATTACAACTTCGCCACTGCCGCCCACGGGTGTAGTAATTACCGCTAGTCCCCAACTCATGGCTTCTAAAAGGGCCATGGGTAGCCCCTCATTATAGGAAGGTAAGAGAAAAATATCTGCTTGGGCAAGGAGCTGCTCGCGTTCTTGGGGGTTAATCCAACCAGGGAAACTAATATATGGTTCTATGCCTAAATCTTGGGCGAGAGCTTGAGCTTGGTCAACTTCACCGCTACCCGCTAAAATTAAATGGATTTTGCCTAGGGATTCTTGGCTTAGTCTGGCGAGAGCGTGCAGGAGGTCGTATACTCCCTTGCGTTGAATTATTCTACCTAAAAAAACTAAATTTAATTGCTGTCTGTTTTGACGTTCGGGAATTTGGGCGGGCAGCTGTACGGGATTATTTAGGAGCAAAACCTGAGAACTTTTTAGGCCACAATGATAAATATAATAATTCTGCCAGCTTTGGGATAGGGCAATCAGATAGGTGCATTGTTGTAGCAGCCAATCCAAGCTTTTTTTCAGAGGTGCAGCTAAGTTATCGTGGAATTCATGAAATTCACAACCGTGGGCATGGATAATAATCGGTTTACGAAAAATCAGGGCAAAGACCATCATAATACTGACTCTTAAAGCACTGCCCCTTTCCGAGAGGTGAAGATGCACTACGTCAACTTTTCCCTGCAATAACAGGCGCAAAAAAGACAGAAATGCTTGGTTAAAGGTGGCAATTAAATGCAACAAATTGCCGATTTTTGCCTTGCCCGAATAAGCTTTCCAAGTGGACAAATATTGAATTTTAATATTGGGTATAGGTGTATTTAAAATCAAAGAAGCCACTGACCCCATGCCGCCCTGTTCGTGGGGATCAGGTCCGAGCATGATCACTCTTAATCGATTAGCCATAGTTGATTCCTAAAAATAGTTGACTTTTGGAAAGAATAAATTATAAGTTGTCTGAAGACAAGTGAGTGTTAAATCACTGGAAAATATAAATCTACTGAAACAGACTTACCTCGATCTAACCGTGATTTTAATCACAATTGCGTCAATTAATAGACAGTTAATAGACAGTTTTCCCTCTTATATAGTGCCAGGTCTTAAAGTGAAGACATTCCTAAAGGACAGGACTGAAGAAAGGAAAAGTGGAGATAGCGGCTAAGGTTTTTCCACAGGTAGCTGATTTCTACAAACAATCCCTCGGAAATTTTTCGGAGTTTTCTAGAGAGAGATACTTTCCGCCAAGTAGAAGCTAGACGAGGCTCGTAACTATCCTGGCTCTCTTGAGTTTGGTGGGTAAAATGTATTCTAAGATACAGTCCTGCTGGCGAGCGAGTGGAAGGAACCACAGAGACACAGAGGACACAAAGATTGATCGCTTCTATAGTAAGTTAAACTGATCACACAATAAGAGGAATAAGAGAGCCCTATCCTGAAAGCGTTGACTTAAAGAATCACAGATATCGTGATAATAATCCGTGGGAGCTTTCCCTAAACTGGTCAGTTTAGGCTCACTGACAAAGTAAGCTAATTCCTGCTTCGATTGGGCAATACAAATTCCTTTCAGCCGGAGAGCTGCCGCTAATTCTAGTTGATGATTGTCAACGTGTTCACCGAAAATATGGGAACGGGGAACTAAAATAAAGGGAACCTTCAAGGTCGCCAATAAATCAATCGTTCCTTCTCCACAATGGGCAATAATTAAACGGGCTTTTTGGGCTAAGTCTTGAAACTCTGTTGGCTGCAAAATCGGGTATGCTTCCACATTTTTCGGTAAATGGGTACAAGAACCGTATTGGACAATCACTTTTTCTTCTGGAGAAATTATACTTAGTTTGATTAAACTATCTATCCATTCCATCAGACGATTAAAAGGATACTGCTCTGTACCGACAGTGACTAGAATCATAGTATTTTCCTCGACAATTGCCATAAATATCGGTTAATTTACCATTTCGGTCTTAGCATAACGTTGTTTTAGCTGTTCCCACTGCACATAGATAACATCTAAAAATGGTTGGGCTAATCGTGCCGATAAACTGAGAGCTTCAACCCGTGTAAAAGACTCAACAAAGACTGTTTTACATCCCAATAACTTGCCCAAAATGATAAAGGGAACGGCAACTCCTGCCCCTGTAGATAAAATTAATTGAGGACGTTCTTTGAGAAGAACTTGGGCTGCTAAGACAAAATTACGCCATAGGTTGGGAATATTGCGATTAGTCGGGGCATAAGCCCAATAAACTGGATAGTCTTGCAAGATTTCTTGGGTTTCGGGGGTACGAAAAGTGACCCAACAACAATTGTGGTTTTCCCAAAAAAGTCGCAGTTTTTGCATCGCTTGGAAATGACCTCCCGTCGAGGCAACTAATAGGACTTTCATCAGTGTTTTATCCTAGTTTATAATTGGTCGACAAAGGTTTAATAGCATGGTGATTGTAGATAATTTCCTTGCTAATATCGGTGATAATTTCAAAGGGTTAGCCCTGCTAATTACAGATGAAGGTATTCATCTCAGTACAGGACAAAATCTTTGAAAGCCTTGCACGGTAGCACTTTTGGAACATAATCCCGAAAGTCTCTCCAGATAAAGCTTGGAACCATTTTTGCCAGAGAAGAAATTATTTTTTGTCCTGTACTTAGGGTATTCATATATATGACTGAGGTTTAAATTCAAGAAATGTATCGAGGAAGAATAATTTACTTTAGACAGTCAGTTATATGCTTTCATATTTTGCTCATCTCTTACTGGTTATTCTATATGAGCTAGGAAAATTAATCATATCCCTTTAGATAGAGATATTAAGCTTTATTTTATAGGAGCAAAAAGACACTGCTGTAGGGATTAATTGCCTTCGTCTTCTTTCCCCCGTTAGGGAGTTGATTACTATCGAAATCCAGTTTTAACGGTCAAAACTAGAAAGTTTTATATACAGCCTTTCTCGTAAAGGTGAAGCACAGACTGATCCTTGCTAATCAAGTATTTCAGATGCAAGAGCAAACCTCATCTATCTGAGAAATGCTGTAAGCTGTACTGCCTTTAAACTGCCTATTGGGAATTTTAGTACAAATCCTCGAACTTCCTCTCACTAATCCCCGCTCCCTGCTCCCTGCTCCCCACTCTTCTATCCCTTTTAAACAGGATTTAGTATTACAGGGTAATCGCATATCGAATGAACTGTCTCTCAGATTAACTCATGTATATGTGATTAATTTTGCTTAGGTACTTAAAGGTCATAGCTTGCGCTTAAGTCTCAGTGCCTCTTGCTTTCCTGCACATCCCGTCAATGCGGGAACCGGCAGCTAAGTAGTCGTGCAAAATAAATTTCCTAGTGAAGAAAGGCACTCATGCAGGAGCCAAGAGGCAAGGGGGGGTTAGATATGTGTAATTAATTTTGCTTAGGTACTTATCCCCACCAGAGTCGAGCGATCAATTTTTCCTTTATCACAATTAAGGTTTTTTGTCAAGGAAATTTTCCTACAAAATTGCTATTACCTTTAGTCGGGGAAAGCTAAACCGCTGCGGGGATCGCGAATGTATAAACCTAACACCAGCGAGGAGATAACCGTATCCCAGACGGGGGTGAATTTTTCCGCATCATCGACCCAATAATCCATAGTAATTAAACATTGAACTCCAGAACCAATACCCACGGCAATACGGGAATAAGCTGGCCGATTTTCTTGGGGGTCGATGAATTGAATTTGCACCCAAACAATGCGCGCAGTTTGGCGTTTTTCTTGGATAACTTCGCCAATTTCGTGAGGATTGCGGCTATCTTCACGAGCTAACTTTTTGACCATTCCTTTTAGGGGTAATTCTTTCCAATCTCCGGGGGGAAGTAAATTATAGGAAACCTCTAAACGACAATCATCATTGGGGGGTTTTCTATCCAAAAAACGAAAGGAATTATCATCGGGTTCAAAATGCCAATCTTGAGGAACTTCAAAGCGCACTGCACCGCGACCAGCTACAAAAATACTATTACCTGGACTAGATTTCCAGTTATGATCTGGATTTAAGTCGAGGGTTTCTTTGATCCATTGCAGATTGTGTTTTTTAGATTTAGCCATAGGGATAATCCTGCGATCAGAATCGGACTATAGCTATCATTATACAGGCTTTTTCCTGAGAATTAAATATCAAGCCTTTCTCATAAAGATGAAGTAAAACGTAGGGTGCGTTACTAACGCACCACCTATCATCAACTAAGTAGCCAGTCGTAGGGTGCGTTACTAACGCACCACCTATCATCAACTAAGTAGCCAGTTACAATCAAAGAACAGGAACTGAATCTCACTTTCGTAAATCTACTAAGTTGGGATTTTTAAAGGGAAACTCTCTTTTAAAATTGGCCGTTACTTCCGATTTTATCACTCAATCCAAGCTTTTGGGGGGTAG
>NZ_JAPZQJ010000634.1:0-12840 GCF_027530405.1 Microcystis sp. LE19-41.2A
TCAGACGGTCAATTACCTAATTTTCAGGGAAAAAGTCCAGGAATTTTCGCCCCGATCCCTCCAATGGCTGGCACTTTTTGAGGTCAAAAAAGTCTAAAAGTCTTATCCAACAAGGTTTTTAGATTTATTCAGCCAACCCTATTTAAAGAGCAACCGCCACCTTGATGGGCTGCTGGCGTATCAATAGCGATTCTCGTCCACAAAAACTAGACGAGAAGCACCATAACAAACAGTCTCTAAGAAAAAAAGATGTTAGCGATAACATCTTTTTGGCATTTTTTACAATTTAACTTCAATATCAACCCCTGCGGGTAAATCTAATTTCATCAAAGCATCGATTGTCTTAGAAGAGGGTTGGTAAATATCAATAATGCGGCGATGGGTGCGGGTTTCAAAATGTTCACGGGAGTCCTTGTCAACGTGAGGGGAACGCAGGACACAATAAATCTTTCTTTTTGTCGGTAGGGGAATCGGTCCGATCGCCGTGGCGTTAGTTCTATTGGCAGTATCGACAATCTTCTCACAGGAAGTATCGAGTAAGCGCTGGTCAAAAGCTTTCAAACGAATGCGAATTTTCTGTTGTTGTAGCGTAGCCATAATTTCACCTATTGCAATTGTCAAGGTACAAAATAAAGACAGTAACGGAGCAGCTTTTAAATTCACTGCCCCGTTAATTAGTAGATTAGCCTACTTGATAATTTTCGAGATAACGCCGGAACCGATGGTGCGACCACCTTCGCGAATAGCGAAGCGCATACCCTGTTCAATAGCGATCGGGTTGATCAGTTCCACGGTCATTTTGATCCGGTCTCCCGGCATGACCATTTCTACAGTGCTGCCATCATCGGCGGTGTAGTCTTGGATAGTACCAGTTACGTCGGTTGTGCGTACATAGAACTGAGGACGATAGTTTTTAAAGAAAGGAGTGTGACGACCACCCTCTTCTTTACTTAACACATATACCTCACCTTCAAACTGGGTGTGGGGTTTGATTGTACCCGGTTTAGCGATCACCATGCCGCGCTCGATGTCGGTTTTTTGGATACCACGCAGGAGGATACCAGCGTTGTCACCAGCCATCCCTTGGTCGAGACTTTTCTTGAACATTTCGATCCCGGTGACGGTGGTGGCGCGGGTATCTCTGATCCCGACCAATTCCACGTTATCACCCACTTTCACAATACCGCGTTCGATCCGACCGGTAGCCACCGTCCCCCGACCAGTAATCGAGAATACGTCTTCTACCGCCATCAGGAAGGGTTTATCGATATCCCGTTCAGGGGTGGGGATATAGCTATCTACCGCTTCCATTAATTCATAAATTGCGTCCACCCACTCGTTATCGCCTTTTTGGGCCTTGGGGTTTTTGGTCATGTACTCGAGGGCTTCTTTAGCAGAACCGGCAATAATGGGGATTTCGTCGCCAGCGAAGTCGTAATTGGTGAGAAGTTCGCGTACTTCCAGTTCTACGAGTTCCAGTAACTCCTCATCGTCCACCATATCTTTTTTGTTGAGGAAGACCACGAGGTTAGGTACACCCACCTGACGAGCCAGCAGGATATGTTCCCGGGTTTGGGGCATCGGGCCATCAGCGGCCGAGACCACGAGAATACCACCGTCCATCTGTGCCGCACCGGTGATCATGTTTTTTACATAGTCGGCGTGGCCAGGGCAGTCCACGTGAGCGTAGTGGCGATCAGCAGTTTCGTACTCAACGTGAGCGGTGTTGATGGTGATCCCGCGGGCTTTTTCTTCGGGAGCGGCATCGATTTCATCGTATTTTTTAGCTTGGGCATTACCCAAGGCCGCTAGGGTCATAGTGATAGCGGCGGTGAGGGTAGTTTTGCCGTGGTCAACGTGACCGATCGTACCGATGTTAACGTGGGGTTTCGTCCGTTCAAATTTAGCGCGTGCCATTTACTTTTTGTTCCTTTGTTTTTTTTCTTCTTCAGGTGGGTGAACAGTAATCAGTTACCAAAGACCAGTTTTAAGTTAGCAGTTATTAGGGTTGACCGACCAACTTTAAATGATCGGTTTATCTTCACTGCTCACCGGTCACTGGTTACTGATTAGCCGTTCCCTTTACTTTTGGTGATAATCGTCTCGGCCACGTTGCGGGGGACTTCTTCGTAATGGCTAAATTCCATGGTGAAGATGCCCCTTCCTTGGGTTTTGGAGCGAATATCAGTGGCGTAACCGAACATTTCCGCTAGGGGAACTTTAGCGGAGACTTTGGCGATGCCGGTCTCGGTTTCTTGACCTTCGATTTGTCCCCGACGGGAGTTAAGATCACCGATGACGTTACCGATGAAGTCTTCGGGTACTTCCACTTCCACCTTCATCATTGGTTCTAGGAGAACAGGAGCAGCTTTCATCACTGCTTCTTTGATCGCCATGGAACCGGCAATCTTAAAGGCCATCTCGGAGGAGTCCACATCGTGGAAAGAACCATCTACAAGGGTTGCTTTCAGGTCGATGACGGGATAACCCGCTACAATCCCCGATTCGCAAGCTTCTTTCATCCCTTGTTCTGACGGACTGATGTATTCTTTGGGGATAGCACCACCGACAATTTTGGAGACGAAGACAAAGCCTGACCCCGGTTCACCCGGTTCGAGTTCGATGACGACGTGGCCGTACTGCCCTTTACCACCACTTTGACGGATAAATTTACCCTCAGCGCGCACGGGTTTCCGCACAGTTTCCCGATAGGCCACCTGGGGAGCGCCCACCGTCGCTTCGACTTTGTATTCCCGGAGCATTCGATCGACCAGGATTTCCAGGTGCAGTTCTCCCATCCCGGCGATCACCGTTTGATTGGTTTCGGGATCAACTTTGACCCGGAAGGTGGGATCTTCATCGGAGAGAGCTTGCAGAGCTTTGCTGAGTTTCTCGATGTCCTGTTTGGTTTTCGGTTCCACCGCCACGGAGATAACCGGTTCGGGGATAAAGAGGGATTCTAGGATAATCGGGTTCTTATCATCACAGAGGGTATCCCCGGTAATGGTGTTTTTCAGTCCGATCGCCGCTCCCAGATCACCGGCGCGCAGTTCATCCACTTCGATCCGTTCGTTGGATTTGAGGACGATCAGGCGAGCGATCCGTTCTTTGGTTCCTTTGGTGGAATTGTAGGCGTAGCTGCCTTTAGCTAGCACACCGGAATAGACCCGTAGGAAGGTTAAACGACCGAAGGGATCGGCCATGATTTTGAAGGCGAGGGCCGAGAAGGGCGCATCGTCCTTAGCCTCCCGGATTGCCTCGCTGCCATCGGGAAGAATCCCTTTAACGGCGGCTACTTCCGAGGGTGAGGGTAGGTAATCGACGACGGCATCGAGGAGCAGTTGTACCCCTTTGTTTTTGAAAGCCGAGCCGCAGAGGACGGGAACAATTGTACCAGCAATCGTCCCTTCTCTGAGACCGCGTTTGATTTCGGCTTCGGTGAGTTCTTCACCTTCTAGATATTTTTCTAGGAGTTCTTCATCAGCTTCCGCTACAGCCTCCACCAGCTGCACGCGGAATTCTTCGGCCTTTTTCAATAAGTCTTCGGGAATGTCGGTTTCTTCTATGTCTTTCCCTAGATCGTCCTTATATATATAGGCGCGCATCTTGACGAGATCAACGATCCCGCTCAGTTCGCTTTCCGCGCCGATCGGCATTTGGATGGGAACGGCGTTAGTTCTGAGGCGATCTCTTAATTGTTCGTAAACTTTGAAGAAGTTCGCCCCCGTTCTGTCCATTTTGTTGATAAAGGCAATCCGGGGTACTTTGTACCGATCGGCTTGTCTCCAGACGGTTTCTGATTGGGGTTGTACACCACCAACAGAGCAGAAAACCGCCACCACTCCATCGAGTACCCGCATGGAACGTTCCACTTCAATGGTGAAATCGACGTGGCCGGGGGTGTCAATGATGTTGATGCGATGATCTTGCCAACTGGTACTGATGGCGGCGGCGGTGATGGTGATTCCTCGCTCCCGTTCCTGTTCCATCCAGTCGGTAATTGCCGTTCCGTCGTGGACTTCGCCCAGTTTATGAGCGACTCCCGTGTAGAACAGGATTCTTTCTGTTGTCGTTGTTTTGCCCGCGTCTATATGAGCGGCGATTCCGATGTTTCGCACTCTCTCTAGCGGGATAGTCCGTGCCACAGCAACCTCCTTGCTTTGCTTGCCAGTGATGGGATTTTGTTCTAGGATTTTTTACACTATTTACAATTCTATACTTTTCTTGACAGTTTTTTGGCGGCAGCGGTGTAGTCCACCGCCCTTAAAGTATCTTTAAAGTATCTTTTTAGTAACGATAGTGGGCAAAGGCTTTGTTTGCCTCCGCCATCCGGTGGGTTTCTTCCCGTTTTTTGATCGTGCCGCCGGTTTCATTGGCCGCATCCATGATCTCGTTGGCCAGTTTACCTGCCATGGTTTTGCCGCCTCTGGTTCTGGCATAATGGACTAACCAGCGTAGTGCCAATGTACTACCGCGGTTGGTGCGTACTTCCATCGGGACTTGATAGGTGGCTCCACCGACCCGGCGGGCTTTCACTTCCACTAGGGGAGTGGCGTTTTTAACGGCTTTTTCAAATACTTCTAGGGGTTCTTGACCGGTACGTTCGCCGACGGTTTTCAGGGCATCGTAAACGATATTAGCGGCCAGGGATTTTTTGCCCGATCGCATGATCCGGCGGATGGTCATGCTGACTAAACAGCTATTGTAAACGGGATCGGGGGGAATAGGACGTTTTTTGACGTTTTTACGGCGAGACATCGGATTATTCCTGAATTTTCTAGGTTAACTTTAACTTTTGCTTGACAGTCGGATGATTACAGCCCATCTCAAACCCTCTCCTGCGAGTTTTCAGTCTCTTGGGTTAACTTTGACCGACTCGGTGGGAGTATTTTTTTGGTTAATCAATTCCCTGTTTATTTAGCGGCGGGTTTGGGGCGTTTGGTTCCGTACTTAGACCGAGCCTTTTGACGGTTTTTCACCCCAGTGGCATCGAGGGTGCCGCGAATGATGTGATATCTGACTCCGGGTAGATCTTTGACCCGACCGCCCCGAATCAGGACGACCGAGTGTTCTTGCAGGTTATGACCGATGCCCGGGATGTAGGCTGTCACCTCAAATCCAGAGGTCAAACGTACCCTAGCCACTTTCCGTAGGGCTGAGTTGGGTTTTTTGGGTGTGGTGGTATATACTCTTGTACAAACTCCCCGACGTTGGGGGCATTGTTTGAGGGCGGGAGATTTGGTTTTTCTTTTCGCTTTGGATCTTTCGTCGCGTATTAATTGCTGAATGGTGGGCATGATAGGGCTGTATCTAAGGTTACTCTGAACTCCTATTACCGAAGGTCAAATCGTTGACAAAAGGTCATTATAGCAAATTGTCGCTCTTGTTGTCAAGTCGCTTATTGTGCTTTTCTCCGGTTTAGATGTTAGAGATTGTCTTTTTCTTGGGCGGCGGCGGCACTCAATTCGGGCGTTATTAGGCGATAAAATTACAGCTTCGTTGTTTTGGCTTGATGATGCAATTTTAGCGATAATTATCACCTGATTAATCGGCCAATGTCTGAAAAGCTGTCTCTAGCTAACCTCATTTTCAGAACTGGTGTCTAGAGTATTAGCTCTTAACGATATATTTAGAGCGTTTGTACTGGATGCAACCTAGGTGTGCTGCCATAAAATATTGTTAACCTTTGAGGTTAACAATATTACAAGGGTCATCGAAAATTTGGGTCTGAAACCCCGTCGTTCTACGACGGCTTTACCGTTAAATATGAGCATCGTTTACGAAATATATGCTAGTGTGAAAGGACATGGAAAAAGCCTATTCGTTTCGATTTTACCCCACACCAGAACAAGAGTCGCTATTGCGGCGCACATTGGGCTGTGTAAGATTAGTTTACAACAAAGCTCTCCACGAACGAACACAAGCTTGGTACGAAAAGCAAGAAAGAGTAGGCTACGCTCAAACTTCTTCAATGCTAACCGAGTGGAAAAAGCAAGAAGAATTAAACTTTCTCAATGAAGTTAGCTGTGTACCTTTACAACAAGGGTTAAGACACCTACAAACAGCTTTTACTAACTTCTTTGCTGGTCGTACTAAGTATCCTAACTTTAAGAAAAAACATCAAGGAGGAAGTGCCGAATTTACCAAATCTGCTTTTACAATTAAAGACAGACAAATCTATTTAGCTAAATGCACAGAACCTTTACCTATTCGATGGTCAAGACACATCCCAGAAAGCTGTGAACCAAGCACAGTAACAGTCAGATTACATCCTTCAGGACGCTGGCATATCTCAATAAGATTTGATGACCCAACGATTAAGCCTTTACCAGTAACAGATAAAGCCATCGGAATTGACTTAGGAATTAGTAGCCTCGTGATTACCAGCGATGGCGATAAAGTATCTAATCCTAAGCATTTTAAGAAACATTATCAGAGGTTGCGAAAAGCACAAAAAAATCTTTCTAGAAAACAGAAAGGGTCAAAAAATCGGGAAAAAGCAAGAATCAAAGTAGCCAAGATTCACGCCCAAATTACTGATAACAGAAAAGACCATTTACACAAGCTAACCACTCAATTAGTTCGTGAAAACCAAACGATTGTGGTTGAGAATTTAGCCGTCAAGAATATGGTCAAAAACCCGAAATTATCTCAGGCAATATCTGACGTTAGTTGGGGAGAAATTACCCGACAATTAGCCTATAAATGCCGTTGGTATGGAAGAAATTACATCGAAATAGATAGATGGTTTCCTAGCTCTAAAAGATGTAGTAATTGCGGGTATATTGCTGAAAAAATGCCGTTAAATATTCGAGAGTGGGATTGTCCAGACTGTGGGACGCACCATGACCGAGATATTAACGCCAGTAAAAATATTTTGGCCGCAGGGCTTGCGGTGTCAGTCTGTAGAGCGACCATAAGACCAGAACAGAGTAAATCTGTTAAGGCAGGTGCGGAACCCCGCAAGGGAAAGAAGCAGAAACCCAAATCGTGAGGTTTGGGAATCGCCGTCCGTTTTACGGCGGCGAGGATGTCAATCCACAATACCCTCGATCGAGCTTAGGGTAACATTTTGGGCTTATTGAATTTAACTAGCGATAGATTCGAGGATTTATTAGCCCCATCAAAACAAAAAAACCTGATTTTCGCCCGATTTTTCCCCATTTACCGCCCTAGTCCGACAAATAATTTCTCCCGCAGATAAGAATTATTCTCAATAGCTGTACAATAGGAAAAGACAACTTTACCAAGAATCGAGCAATGAACGATAAAATAACTCGGAGAGTCTTTCTAGGCGCGGGAACAGCCACCTTAGCGTTAGCAGTGGGTCAATTAGGGAAAATAAACGAAGTTTCCGCCCAAACTAAACAATTAAACCTCTATTCCTCCCGTCACTACAACACCGACCGACGATTGTATGACAACTTCACCCGACAAACGGGAATAAAAATTAACCTCGTGGAAGGGGAAGCGGACCCATTAATCGAACGGATTAAAAGCGAAGGCAGCAATAGTCCTGCTGATATACTCCTGACGGTAGATGCCGGGAGATTATGGCGGGCCGACCAACAGGGAATTTTTGCCCCGGTCAATTCCCGCATTCTCACCCAAAGAATTCCCGCTAATTTGCGTCACCCCAAAGGTCACTGGTTCGGGTTTAGTAAACGCTTGCGGGTAATCATGTATAACAAAGACAGAGTTAACCCCAGAGAAATCGATTCCTATGCAGATTTAACCAATCCCAAATGGAAAGGAAAAGTCGTCACTCGGTCGTCTAGTAACATCTATAGTCAATCTTTTACCGCTTGGTTAATCGACATCCAAGGAGAAGCAGCCGCAGAAAAATGGTGTCGGGGATTAGTGGCTAATTTTGCCCGTTCACCCCAGGGTAATGATAAGGCACAAATCGAAGCTGTAGCCGCAGGAATTGCCGATTTAGCCCTAGCTAACACCTATTACTTAGCGGGGTATGCCGAAGAAAAAGACCCGGCTAAACGGGCAATTTATGACCAAGTAGGCGTAATTTTCCCCGACCAAGCAGGCCGCGGCACTCACGTTAATATTAGCGGTGGTGGTTTAATTAAAACTGCCCCCAATCGAGAATCGGCCATTAAATTTTTAGAATATCTTTCTAGCAATGAAGCACAGAACTTTTTTGCTAAGGGTAATCGAGAATATCCCGTCGTTCCAGGGGTTGCTTTAGACCCTTTCCTAGCAAAACTCGGACGCGGGAAAGAAGATACAGTTAGCGTGGCTAATTATGGTCCTAATTTAGCCAAAGCGGTACAGGTAATGAATCGCGCTGGTTGGAAATAAGTTATCAGTTATCAGTTATCAGTTATCAGTTAAGGCAATTGAAATAAAACCGAGAGATTATTAGCTGGCATAGGAATTACTTCTAACAATTGTAAACCTCGATCGCTCGCTGCTTGCACCACATCTTCTAAATTCCTAACTCCCCAAGTAGAGTTTTGAGAACGGAGAGAAAAATCAAAGCTTTCATTACTAGGAGAAGTATGTTTTCCCTGTCGTTTATAGGGACCATAAAGATAGAGAATTCCCCCCGGACTGAGAATGCGACTCGCTCCTGCCATTAACGCTAAACAAGCGGACCAAGGGGCGATATGAATCATGTTAATATTAACAATCGCATTAATAACGATATTTTCCGTCTCTACCGCCCAAACTGACTGATGAACATCGATAAATAGGGGGCGATCGAGATTAGAACTAGGACAATAATCGCACCAACTGCGAATACTATCTAGAGCCAGAGGGTTACAATCCGAGGGAATCCAACGACAAGGAGCAAGACGAGGAGCAAAAAAAACAGCGTGTTCACCCGTGCCGCTAGATATTTCTAGGATATTCCCAGTCTTCGGTAAAAATTGGCTGAGAACTTCTAAAATCGGCTGACGATTGCGTTCTGTTGCCGGAGCATATTGACGTAAATCAGACATAACTAGGGTTTGCGGCAAAAAGTTGGTTGGTGGGGTTAGGAGTCGGTCGTCAGGCGTTGGTCGTCAGGCGTCAGTCCTGATGAAAAAATTTTCACCACCACAGATGAAAGGGGTTTGATCGATTTTCAGGTGGTCAACTACCTAATTTTCAGGGAAAAAGTACCTGAATTTTCCCCCCTATCCCCGCAATGGCTGGCACTTTTTGAGGGGAAAAAAGTCCAAAAGTCTTATCCAACAAGGTTTTTAGATTTATTCAGCAAACCCTAATTAGGATAACCTTCTAGGTTTGGTGAGGGTTTCAACCATTGCTGCCTAAAAAAGCACAGAATATCCCATTATGAAATTCAGTAAAATCGCTGTAACCATTGTAACATCGTTGTTAAATAAAAATCTTTCTCAATTAATTTTTAAGAATTTGTAAATATTGCGGAATGTTAATTTAAATATTCTCAAGTTTTTGGAGTCAATAAATAATTTTTGCTTATCTTTGGCGAACATTGGGTTAGGAGTCAGTATTCTCCGAGTCAGCTTTTTTCTCCCTTCTCCCTGCTCCCATCTCCCTGCTCCCATCTCCCTGCTCCAGAAAAATATTAAGTTTTGTTAAGAAGTTAGTGACAAAAGACCAGCTTTAATCTCTATTATCGTAGTAAGTGGATTTTGACCCGAATCAAGCCGGTCAAGATAAATAGTAACTTTTGCCCATCATCAAACAAAGATGGTCAGTCTAACTAAAACAGTCGCTGTGGCCATGCCCTCGTGATCAATTCCTATGTCAACCCTGGTTATTGTCGAATCCCCCACCAAAGCTCGGACGATCAGCAATTATCTGCCTAGCGGCTATCGAGTCCAAGCCTCCATGGGCCACATCCGCGATCTGCCCGCCTCCGCCGAAGAAATTCCCCCCGCCCACAAAGACAAATCCTGGGCCAATTTAGGCGTGGATGTGGAGAACGATTTCGACCCCCTCTACGTCGTCCCCAAAACCAAAAGTAAAGTCGTCAAAGAATTAAAAGAAGCCCTCAAAGGGGCCAGCGAACTGATCCTCGCCACCGACGAAGATCGGGAAGGCGAAAGCATCAGTTGGCATCTCTTGCAGGTACTCAACCCGAAAATACCCACCAAAAGGATGGTATTTCACGAAATCACCAAAGAAGCAATCCAAGCCGCCCTCAAAAATTGTCGCTCCATCGACGAAAATTTAGTTCACGCCCAAGAAACCCGCCGCATACTCGATCGCCTCTACGGTTATACCCTCTCCCCCCTACTCTGGAAAAAAATCTCCAAAGGGTTATCCGCCGGCCGGGTGCAATCCGTGGCGGTACGTCTGCTCGTGCAGCGCGAACGAGAACGACGAGCCTTTAAAACCGCCAATTATTGGGATCTGAAAGCCACCCTCGAAAAAGACAAAAATCAATTCGAGTCGAAATTAGTCACCTTAAACGGTCAAAAAGTGGCAAATGGGAGCGATTTCGATGCCGAAACCGGCAGACTGCTCCCCGGTCGCCAGGTGACACTTTTGGATCAAGCCACCGCCGCCGCCTTAAAAGAACGCATCGAAGACAAAATCTGGCGCGTTAGCCACACCGAAGAAAAACCCACCACTCGCAAACCTTCCCCCCCCTTCACCACCTCCACCCTACAGCAAGAGGCTAACCGGAAACTGGGCATATCCGCCCGCGACACCATGCGAATCGCCCAAAATCTCTACGAACAGGGCTACATCACCTATATGCGGACCGATTCCGTCCATCTTTCCGATCAGGCCATCACCGCCGCCCGCAATTGTGTAGAACAAATGTACGGAAAAAATTACCTCAGTCCCCAACCCCGGCAGTACACCACCAAAAGCAAAGGCGCACAGGAAGCACACGAAGCCATCCGGCCCGCCGGTAGTAGCTTTCGCCTGCCCCGGGAAACCGGCCTGAGCGGACTAGAATTCGCCCTCTACGACCTAATCTGGAAACGTACCGTCGCCTCACAGATGGCCGATGCCCGCATTACCCAGATCGCCGTCAATATTCAGGTAGAAAATGCCGGATTTCGCTCCTCTGGCAAAAGAATCGACTTCCCCGGCTTTTTCCGCGCCTATGTGGAAGGTTCCGACGATCCCGAAGCCGCCATCGACGACCAAGAAATAATCTTACCCGCCCTCAACGTCGGTGACACCCCCAATTGTCGGAAACTAGAAGCGATTAGCCACGATACCCAACCCCCCGCCCGTTATAGCGAAGCCTCCCTCGTAAAAACCCTCGAAAGTGAAGGAATCGGGCGACCCAGCACCTACGCCACCATTCTCGGCACAATTATCGATCGCGGTTATGCCCAAATGCGGAATAAAACCTTGATTCCCACCTTCACCGCTTTTGCCGTGGTTAGTTTGTTAGAAAATCATTTCCCCGACCTGGTAGATCCCAAATTTACCTCGAAAATGGAGGAAACCCTCGACGATATCGCCACCGGTTCCGCCCAATGGTTGCCCTATCTCGATCGCTTCTATCGCGGCGAAAAGGGGCTAGAAAGCCAAGTAAAAGAGCGCGAGAGTCAAATTAACTCTAGCACCGCCAAATCGGTGATTTTAGAGGATTTACAGGCAACTATCAAGATCGGCAAATACGGACCCTATCTGGAAGTCCCCCGGGGGGATGAAATCCTCACCGCTTCCATCCCGGCCGATTTAACCCCGGCGGATCTGAACCCCGAACAGGTAGAAACCCTGCTGCGACAAAAAACCGAAGGTCCGGATAAATTAGGTCTTCATCCCGACACCGGAGAGCCGATTTATCTGCTGGTGGGTAGTTACGGTCCCTACGTCCAGTTAGGAGATATCAGCGATGACAATCCCAAACCGAAACGCGCCTCCTTACCCAAAGGAGTCAAACCCGAGGACATCACCCTCGAACAAGCGGTGGGTTTATTAGCACTGCCGCGACTGCTGGGAACCCATCCCCTCACCGGAGGCAAAATTAAAGCCAGTTTAGGGCGTTTCGGCCCCTATGTGGTTCAGGAACAGGGTAAGGAAAAAGAATATCGTTCCCTGAAAGCCGGCGATGATGTCTTAACCATAACCCTCGATCGAGCTTTGGCCTTATTAGCCGAACCGAAAAAAACTCGCAGCGCCCGCGGTTCTACCAAACCACCCTTAAAAGAATTGGGTAAACATCCCGACGATGGGGAATTGGTGGGATTGTACGAGGGACCCTACGGAGTTTATATCAAGCACGGTAAGACCAACGCCAAGATTCCCGAAGGAGAAACCGCCGAAACCCTCACCCTAGAACAAGCTTTAGTCGCCCTAGCGGCCAAGACAACCACTGCCAAGAAAACCACTACCAAGAAAACTACTTCTACCACCACTAAAAAAACTACTTCCCCAGGCAGTAAAACTGGCAAAAGTAAGACGGTTTAGCGGTTAGTGGTGGGGCGATTTTCTCCCTGGTTAATTCCTCACCCCGATGCGGGGACAAATCCGGCTGGCTTTTTTGTCTTTTGCACCACTTTGAACGGGCTGATCCTAAGTAGGGTCTGCTGAAAAAGTTTTTCCTAGGGGCAGGGTGTGGGGTGTGGGGTGTGGGGTGTGGGGTTTTACCCATTTTCAGGTGGTCAATTACCTAATTTTCAGGGAAAAAGCACCTGAATTTTCCCCCCGATCCCCGCAATGGCTGGCACTTTTTGAGGGGAAAAAAGTCTAAAAGTCCTATCCAACAAGGTTTTTAGATTTATTCAGCTGATCCTAAGTAGGTAGGGCTTGCTGAATAATGGTAAAACCCTTTTAAAATAAAGCTTTTGACCTGTTAAAGTCCGATGTTAGTGCAAGAAAATAGGATTGGGACTTTCAAAAACCTTGCATTATCCTTCTTGTAGTACATCGCTTGGTACAAAA
>NZ_JAPZQJ010000527.1:0-7242 GCF_027530405.1 Microcystis sp. LE19-41.2A
TGTCAGTCTGTAGAGCGACCATAAGACCAGAACAGAGTAAATCTGTTAAGGCAGGTGCGAAAAATCCTTCGGGAAAGAAGCAGAAACTCAAATCGTGAGGTTTGGGAATCGCCGTCCGTTTTACGGCGGCGAGGATGTCAACGGCTTTTCGCATGATTGATCGAGGTGGTACAAATTTGTTATTGCGCGACTTTGCTGGGCGTGATGGTATAAATCTCGGACAGGATTTAAAATTTGCTGGCTTAGTGGCTGGTTCCTATTCGCTCACGATACCTTTGACTGATACAAACAACCAAGATGGTGTTGTGGATGTGCAACTTAGTACGAACGGGGGAACATCCTTCAGCAATGTTTACGACAATTTAGCTTACGGATTGAATCTGGGTCGAAGTGCCGTGTTGAAATTTAAGGCTGACGGAATCAATGATGTTATTGCGCGTTTTTGGACGGGGGGTAATCAGTTTGGTGTCACTGGACAAACTGGCAATAGTGTCAATATAAATCGCATCTTTACGATGAATGGATTTGTCTTGACGCGTGTCCCTGAACCCTCCTTAAGTATCTTGGGTACAGTATTGGTTTTAGGATTTCTACCGATTCTCAAAAAAAAGTTTCCATCGAATGATAAGCACTGATGATCACAGAAAATCGAGAAGCTCCGAAAGTGCTTTTTACCTCGTTGCCAGACTATCCCTTGTAACACATTTCCAGAGGTTCTAGCTCTTGTGTAACCCATCAGGGAAGGGAGGAATATCCTCCCTTTTCTCATGCCAAGGTTCTACCTTGGCATGAGAAAAATATAAAGATTTTATTAAATTGTATTTGTAAGTACAACTTTGGATAGGAAAGTGTGTTTATTAACAATGCGCCAGTCTTTGGTCTTAGGTAGTGCGGTGTCTTAACCCAAGCGACAAAACTGCGATCGCCGTTAACCTGACAGACCAGATTGGAAGCTGGTGCTGATGATCTAGGATTATTTGCCGATTAATGACTCTTTTCGGAAATTAGAGGACAATACCCTGCCAGTAATTATGGATTTTAACAACTTTCCCCGACCTTTCTTTTTTATTCTCAAGCGATGTCAAAGACCGGATTGAAACGTTAGTAGTTATAATTGTTTAGCACTCGATCAACAGGATTGATTTCTACTTTGAAGAAAATGAAGATAAAACACGCGATTAATTGGCATAAATTTCTGACTTTTCTAATTATATTGGGCTTAATGGCTTTTTATAATAATTTTACCCCGCTCGCTTGGATATACCTTGCCCTACACGGAACTTACGGTCTGATGTGGCTGATCAAGGATAGATTATATCCAGATCAACAATGGGAAAAAGAAATACCGTTGGCTATGGGAATATTTACCTTTATCGTTCTCGGTTTGTATTGGGCTGCCCCTTTTATTATTGTTAGCGGGAAGGTCACGGCCGCCGCTCCTTTAATATCCGCAGCCATAGCGATCAATATTATGGGGGTATTTCTCCATTACGGTAGCGATGCCCAAAAGTATTTTACCCTTAAATATAGGGAAGGATTGATCACCGAAGGTTTCTTTAGTCGTAGTCGCAATCCCAACTATTTAGGAGAGATTTTAATTTATCTGAGTTTTGCCCTGTTAGCCCAACATTGGCTCCCTTTTCTGATTTTGGGGGGATTCATCGCCGGGGTCTTCATTCCCAATATGCTTAAAAAAGACCGCTCCCTCTCCCGCTATCCTGAATTTGACGCTTACAAAGCGAAATCAGGATTGCTATTACCCAAGCTAATAAACTCCCGTCTGGATGCTCGCCAATCCACTCAAACCTAAGCAAAGTTAAGGTCTTTCTCTGAAACCGCAGGGTGCGCTATTAAGTTTCATTTAGGGGGTATTAGACCGATGGAAGTGGAATAGTAGCATAGGGAAAGGTGCTAAACCGCAGGGAGCGGTTTAATTAATAAGTTAGGATCTTCCCGCTTTGTATATGAGAACAAATACTCATTCACCCATTGCCATTAACGGCCATCAGCATCCGAGGAGTTATATAAGTCGTGGTCGGAACTGCTCTCCAAGGCTTTCAGTCCTTCCACACTGGCACTTTCTTAGGACGGTGGCAGTAATACAATCGGCCACCACCAGATTAGAAAAAGTGGCAGCAAAATAGCTGAAGGCATTTCAAAGCGCCAGCACCCACCCGACACCATACCAGGAAGTCCCGTATGAATCTTGAATAGGGATGGGGGTTGATGCCAGGCGTTGGACAAAAGCGAGATTATGGAAGAGATTATGGAAACTTGGACGCGATCGATTGACATCGAGGAGATAGCAAAACGCCATGGGTCGCCTTTATATATACTGAACCTCGGTCAGCTTCGCCGGAACCTGTCCCACTTTGTCGAGCTTGTGGGCAGTCCATCTCAGGTTGCTTACCCGGTAAAGGCTAATCCGTCGATGGCGATTCTGAATGAACTGGCATCCCTGGGATGCTCCGCAGACTGCTCTTCTAAATATGAAGTTGAGTTGGCCCTTTCTTGCGGATTCCCATTGAATCGGATCACATACAACAGTCCGGCGCCCGACCGCCAGCTAATGGCAGCTCTCCTCGATGGAGGCTCAACAGTAGTTGCTGACTCCCAAGCTATATTAGATGACCTTCAACATAAGCTTTATGGCAAGGATTGGAGTGGGAGCTTGCTGGTTCGGGTTAACCCAGAAAAACCGGTGGAATATTTCCACAATACTGATTGGCAGGATCTGGTTTCTCACGCCTCGCCCAACAGTAAGTTTGGCATCCCATCCGAGGAATTGCCAGATGCGCTGGCCAGTTGCCAACTACCTATAGCTGGCTTGCATATCCATATTGGTACTCAGATGGATAATGTATCGGCATTTAGTCATTCGATTCAGTTTATTCATCATTTGAAAAACTTAATCGAGGCCGGCTCGAATCATTGCATGAGAAAACTAAATCTTGGCGGTGGGCTTGGCATTGACTTCCATGACGGGCAACAGTTTCCAACAATCCCAGAGTACACAGAAGCATTAAAGAAACACTTGTTACCCGGTATTGAGTACATAGTCGAGCCTGGACACGCACTGGTTGGTAATGCCGTCGCCTTGTTGACTCGTATCCGCGAGCTTAAGCAGATGCGGGGCAGACGTTGGGCTATTGTTGATGTTGGCTCCGACCAGCTAATCAAGGTGACTCTCCTCTCATGGAGCCACCAAATTATCGATCGCAATCATCGCACCCTGCCTACTCAAGGGGACGATGCTATCGGAGGGCCACTTTGTTTTGCCGGCGATATATTGCTACCATCGACCAATTTAGAAGGCCAGAGTCCTGGAGATCCATTGTTAATCCAACACGCAGGGGCCTATTGCTATTCAGTAAGCAATCACTTTAATGGGTTTCACGGGCCCGGGCATATAACCATAGATGAAATGGGTCAAATAGAAACGGCTTACACTGCTGAGGACGTATTTGCCGATCACAACTTCTTGGGATTTTCCCTGCCGACGCGCCTCCCTTCGGAAGTGCCAGATCATGAAATTGATCTCGATATCATTGAGAGACTAAGCAGTGACTATCTCAAGCAGGGAGCATCTTCAGATGGCTACACATTTACCAGAGTCCAACTCATAGCGCCAAGAACCTTGCAGTTTATGGTGAAGGCGAAGAGTTCTTTAGGAGCGATATCGATCCCATTCGCCGCCCGCATCGCCTCGGATGCCACAATCATTTCAGCTTTGTATCTTGTCGGCAAACAGGCCAAAGATGTTTCTGTTTGGGGAACAAGAATATATATGAAGTCAGACACGATAATTCGTACCAGCCAGCCATTGAGACTGGTTGTATATATAGCACCCCAATCAAGCCTCCCTGTGGATAAGTATATTACTCACCTGTCTCACTGGGACCTGGGCAACGGGAAGTTTAAGGGATCGTTCCGATTCATCTTATAAAGTTCTTTTCGTTGCCTTGCTCACGATATTTACACAACCAGGCTGGCACTGTGTTTCTATGATGCCCTCAACTTTTAGCTATCACCTTGAGGGTGGGAGCTTTTTCTTGTTTTAGTGGCAGTTTGTCTTTTTCCCTAACGGTGATTGCTTCTTTGGTCTGTTGAGTTAGTTCATTAAACCTCTTGCATAATTAATTTTTGAGGGTTCAAAAACGGTAAGAATAAGGATTAAATTGCATAAAATCCTTAAATAGACCATTTAATTGATTATTGTTCATTCCTAATTCTCCTGACGACCGGCTACTGACTCCTAACCCTAACAACAATTTTTGATTTTTACAAGAGGTCTATTCTTCTGCGCTTTCTTTGACTACTGTTGAGGTTACTCCTGCCATAATTTTTGGATAATAAGAGTTATGGTCGGTTAAGCGTCAAAACATCGAGGCTTTTCCTTGATCCCAGTAATGTAAACTTTGATTAAGAGAAAGATTTCTAGCCCCAATCCGATGTTATATTAATAATTGAAGCTAAAGAAAAAAGCTTCCCTGACAGATCGACTGGCAAGGTTATAAAGGTCAAGTTCACAAAGGAGTAAACCCTGTTAAAGTTACATTCTGTCTCGATAACGACGATAACAGCGATCGACCTGAACGCTCATATTTCCTAGAGTAGAGAACAAGGGAGTTAGGCAATTGGAACTAGAGTTCAATGCGTCTCCAACCAGTCTCAAGTTGTGAGGGGAAATACCTGAGAATCGGTAAACTGATCGCTGTTATTGTTTGTCAACACAAGTAATTGATCATTGCAGTCGCTCTCCTTTGATGAGATAATAGAAAGTCTTCTGTTCAAAAGGATATCGATAGGATGCGACTCTCTCAACAGCTTTTTGTCACCCTCCGGGAAGACCCGGCCGAGGCGGAAATACCCAGTCATAAATGCTTGGTGCGTGCCGGTTACATTCGTCGCATTGGCAGCGGTATTTACGCCTATTTACCCCTGATGTGGCGGGTTTTACAGAAAGTCTCCCAGATAGTCCGGGAAGAAATGAACAAAGCCGGCGCCCAAGAATGTTTACTTCCCCAACTGCAACCGGCGGAACTCTGGCAAGAATCAGGCCGTTGGGACACCTACACAAAAGCAGAAGGGATTATGTTTGCCCTGACGGACCGGCAAAAGCGGGAGTTAGGATTAGGACCGACTCACGAAGAAGTAATTACTGCCGTCGCTCGTGATTTAATTCGTTCCTATCGACAATTACCAGTTAATTTATATCAGATTCAAACTAAATTTCGCGATGAAATTCGCCCTCGTTTTGGTTTAATGCGGGGACGAGAATTTATTATGAAAGATGCCTATTCTTTCAATCTCGACGAGGAATGTTTAAAGAAAACCTATCAAGCGATGGATATAGCTTACCGCAATATTTTCCGCCGTTGTGGGTTAGCTTTTCGGGCAGTAGAAGCCGATTCTGGAGCGATTGGCGGTTCCGCATCCCAAGAATTTATGGTCTTAGCTGATGCCGGAGAAGATGAGGTTTTATTTACCGCCGATGAAAAGTATGCGGCTAATGTGGAAAAAGCCGTTTCTTTGCCGGCAGATAAAGTGGCTTCTCCCTTGAAAAAGTTTGCTAAAAAAGAGACTCCTAACACCAACACTATCGAAAGTTTAGCTAAATTTCTCGATTGTTCTGCCACCGCTATCGTCAAAAATGTTCTCTACGAAGTGGTTTATGATAGCGGCATAACTGTTTTAGTTTTGGTGAGCATTCGGGGAGATCAAGAGGTTAACGAAGTTAAACTACAAAATGAATTAGTTAGACAGGCGAGCCGTTACAATGCTAAAACAATTTTGGCTTTAAAAATACCCGATGCTGCCGCTCAACAGAAATGGGCAACTAAACCTTTGCCTTTGGGTTATATTGCTCCCGACTTAGAAGATAATTTGCTCAAAAAAGCCAGGGATATAGCTCCTAAGTTTTTACGCATAGCAGACAACACGGTGACAGACTTAGAAAACTTTATCACCGGTGCTAATGAAACGGGGTTTCATGTAGTGGGAGCCAATTGGGGTCAAGATTTTATCTTACCGGAATTAATCGTCGATCTACGCAAAGCCAGGGTAGGCGATCGAGCTATTCACGATCCTGATCAAACCTTGCAAAGTGCTAGAGGAATTGAAGTCGGTCATATCTTCCAATTGGGCTATAAATATTCTCAAGCCATGAATGCTTTTTATACTAATGAAGCGGGAGAATCTACCCCCATTTGTATGGGTTGTTATGGCATAGGAGTATCGCGTTTAGCCCAGGCAGCCGTAGAACAATCCTACGATAAAGATGGTATTATTTGGCCCGTAGCTATTGCCCCCTATCAAGCGATTGTGGTTATTCCTAATTTAGCCGATGCCGAGCAGGTAAAAACCGCCGAAAGTTTATACAATGAGTTAAATCAAGCCGGCATTGAAACCCTTTTAGATGACCGGAATGAACGTGCGGGAGTTAAGTTCAAAGATGCGGATTTAATTGGGATTCCCTATCGCATTGTCACGGGTAAATCTCTCAAATCGGGTAAGGTGGAATTAGTCGAAAGAGCCAGTAAAAAAGCGTCAGAAGTAGCAATTAATGAGGTGGTTTCCTATTTAAAAACTGCTATTTCAAAGGTAAATGCTTCTGATTAAGTGATTAAATATACAGATAATTTGCTTAATTTCTTGAAAAACTTCTAAAAAAGGAGCTTTTGAGATTACTATATTATCTTTATGTCGATTTCTCTCAAAGCAAGTCTCAATCAACAAATTCAATCTCCTTAATGATGGCGATTTTTTGCTGTATTTTCTCAAGCATATAGTACTGACGACCGACTCCTGACTACCGGCTCCTAACCCCACCAACAAACTTTTTCAGCAGACCCTAATTAAGACTTGATCCAGTGGAATATGAGTCAGAAAAAATGTTTCTCCTTCCGAATCTCGCAAAGCTTCTAGATAGGCATCAATTCCTCGCGGTTGGGGACAATTTTCAACATCTGCCAAATGCAAAGCCAAAGCCGATCGCATTTGCTCCGTTGTTTCTTCTAAAGTCGCCCCTGTTGGTACACACCCTACTACATCGGGTGAATAAGCGGAAAATCCCGTTTCACTTTTTTCGAGAACAATTAGATAGGGCTTGCTGAAAAAGTTTTTCCTGGGGGCAGGGTGTGGGGTGTGGGGTGTGGGGTGTGGGGTTTTATCGATTTTCAGGTGGTCAACTACCTAATTTTCAGGGAAAAAGTACCTGAATTTTCCCCCCAATCACTCCAA
>NZ_JAPZQJ010000088.1:0-13887 GCF_027530405.1 Microcystis sp. LE19-41.2A
CCCCCTTAATCCCCCCTTAATAAGGGGGGTGCCGATCCCCCCTTAATCCCCCCTTAATAAGGGGGGCATCTGATAATTTTTAACGCCTACCTACTTAAGTGGTTTCAATTAAATTGAAGATAGATTTTGTCTTTAGATCCCCCCTTAATCCCCCCTTAATAAGGGGGGTGCCGATCCCCCCTTAATCCCCCTTAATAAGGGGCGGATCTGAACAATTTTTAACCCCCACCTACTTAGAGACAAAACTTAAATATCCACGGAGAAAACCGATGATTACCACCACTGACAATAACTCCAATCAACCTCTGGCTAGTTTGCGGGAAATACAAGAACTTTCCATCGCAATTACAGCCAAAAGCCTCAATCCCGCCATGCTAACGGTTGATTTCCTCAAATATTCGGGAATAGTTCCCCCCGACTGGGAATTAAATGGCCAGCCGGTACTCAATCCTAATTACGCTCAAGTTAATTTTCAAAATGGTATCAGCATCGTCGCCCAACCCCGGACAATTACCTTTGTGGAGATAATTAACTCTCCCGATAGCCTGAAACTGAAACTGCCAGAAATTGTTGGTTTATATCTAGATAAACTCCCTTTAGCCGAATATCAAGCCCTGAGTATCGCCCCGAAAAGCATTGTTCCTCTCCCTAGTAGCCCCGATGCCGCTAAAAAATATATCACCGAAACTCTTCTCGCCCCCGGTCCTTGGCACAATTTCGGTATAGCCCCCCTACAAGCCAGCATCAATCTACTTTATCAGCTAGAAACCTCTCAGCTATCCGTGGCGATTAACGAGGCAAAATTACAATTACCCGATGGCAAAATTTTAGGGGCGCTATTATTTGCCGGTAACTTTAACTATAATCTGGCCGAGGGCAGCGATCGATTAAATCTGCTCAAACAATATCTGGGACAATGGCAAAAAGATCTAGAGATTTTCCGAGAATTAGTCACTCAACGCTTTCTGGAAAGACAACTCCCAGTTTTCGCCTCTAATATCAATCTGCCCCTAGGACCCCAAGGTGGACTGTAATCAGTCATCAGTCATCAGTCATCAGTCAGAAAAATCATTAAACCTCTTGCATAATTAATTTTTCATGGTTCAAAAACAGCAAAAATAAGGATTAAATGGCATAAAATTTGTAAATAGACCATTTAATTGATTGTTATTCATTCTTAATTCTCCTGACTACTGACTACTGGCTACTGACTCCTAACCCTAACAACGATTTTGATTTCTGCAAGAGGTCTATTACTGCCGATAACCTAAAACACATCCACCCCCGCAAACCCTTGTATTTTGGCATTAGCGGCTTCCCCACAGCTGCGCGGGGTGGGGAATAATTTCCCCGGGTTAGCCAAACCTTTGGGATTAAAGCAATCCCGCACATAGCCCATAGTTTCTAAGTCAATCTCGTTGAACATAGCGGGCATATAACAATTTTTATCGATGCCGATACCATGTTCCCCCGATAAACTGCCCCCAACCCGCACACAAAGTTTGAGAATTTCACCGCCTAACTCTTCCACTTCTTCCCAGGCACCCTCCACCTTATTATCGTAGAGAATTAACGGGTGTAAATTGCCATCCCCGGCGTGGAAAACATTGGCGATTTTATAACCGTATTTTTCACTTAAAGCCTTAATTTCCTGAAGAACATACACCAATTGAGTGCGGGGAATCACCCCATCTTGCACAAAATAATTAGGGCTAATTTTCCCCGCCGCCGCAAAGGCCGCTTTTCTGCCCTTCCAGAGTTTAAAGCGGGTTTCGGCATCATTAGCCGTGGTGATATTTCTCGCCCCATTTTGACGGCAAATCTCGGCAACCCGATGCTTATTCCTGGTTACTTCTACCCCTAAACCATCCAATTCCACTAATAAAACTGACTCGGCATCCCGGGGATAACAGCTGGTAGCCACCACGTCTTCCACGGCGTTGATACTGAGATTATCCATAATCTCCATCCCCGCCGGAATCATTCCCGATTTAATAATATCCGCCACCGCTTGGCCCGCCGCCTCGATACTGGTAAAATCAGCCAGTAAAACACAGATAGATTCCGGAGTTTTCAGAATCCTTAGGGTGATTTCCGTGGCGATGCCTAAAGTTCCCTCGGAACCCACAAATAAACCGGTTAAATCGTAGCCCGGTTGTTCCGGTACCGCACCCCCCACATCGATAATTGAACCGTCGGGAAGGACGATTTTTAAGCCCATAACGTGATTGGTAGTCACGCCGTATTTTAAACAGTGAACCCCGCCGGAATTTTCCGCCACATTACCACCGATCGAGCAGATAATTTGACTAGAGGGATCCGGTGCGTAATAAAATCCCGCCCCGCTTACTGCTTGCGTCACCCAATTATTAATCACCCCGGGCTGTACCACCACCCTTTGATTATCTAAATCAACCCTGAGAATCTGATTCATCCGCGCCGTAACGATGAGAATCCCCTCTTCTAAGGGTAACGCCCCTCCCGATAAGCCCGTTCCTGCACCCCTTGCTACCCAGGCAATCTCGTTATCGTGACAGAGTTTCACCACCGCCGCAATTTCTGCGGTGCTGCGAGGCAACACCACAAGAGCGGGTCTTTGTCTGTATCCTGTGATACCATCGCACTCGTAGGTTAATAATTCATCTTTGCGACGGATGACTCCATCTTTACCAAGGATCGTTTCTAGCTGTTTAATCAGATTGGGGGAGATTTTCGGGGGATTTTTGAGTAACATAGGTTTCAGAGCGGCGGAGTCGCCATAAAATCGCTCTATAGGTTAAAATTTCGCAAAAAAGTCAGAAATGAAGCTTTAAAAACTGCTCTCTCCTATTTTACCACTATAACTCCCTCCTCTGTAGATAGAAACCTGCAAGGGTCTGGATTATAGAGAAAATTGCCGATAAATTTCCCAGTGCTTACCGTTATGAATTAGGAGGGTAATTTCATCGATCATCACCTCAAAAAATAGCTCTTGATTAGCATATTTTGACCAAGCTTTCCAGAAATTATCTTTAGTTAAATCTCGGAAGCCAACGGTTAAATGGGGCGAAAAAGCTCGGCTTTTTGAGACATTATCAATGATATTCAGGGAAGATTCTAGCTGCTGTAAAAGCCGTTTTTGCAGGGTTAATAATTCTGGCGTTTTCTGGACATTAATATAAATGACTCGCGGTTTAAAGGCGGCAAAATTCTGGAGAATTAGGGGAATAGGAGCGTGCAAGCGGGCAAATTCCTCTAAACATCTTTCTAAATCCGGTAATTGTTCTAAATTCCACCGGAAAGGGGGTTGGAGAGTGACGTGGGGAGGCGATTTCAGGGCAGCGCGACTATTGTAAATTTCTGCAAACTCTAACTTGATTTTTGTGGCAATTTCCTGTACTTCTGGCGGCGGCAAAAGCGCGATAAAAAATAGAGATCCCTGGGGTTGATTCATGGAAACAAGCAAAGCTACAGAAATGAAGCTGTCACCTCGATTCTAGCAGTCTTCCACAACTCTAAGCTAATTGTATAGCTCTGTTACATGGCACCCTCGACGGCCAAGATTAATCGGTATAATTATATGATTGTTGATCCGTCCTAGCCTACTGAGAATTTATGCCCTGGTTTGTCAAGATAGAAAAAGGCATTGTTGATAAAACTACCTTCGATCGCTATGTCAGCGCCCATAAGGACTATGTGCGTGATTTAATTAGCCAAGGACGAGCAGCAAAAAGTGGTTATTGGGCAGAAAGGGGCGGCGGAATGTTATTATTTAAGGCCGATTCTCTTGAGGAGGCTCAGGCAATTATAGTTCGCGATCCTTTAATCGAGAATGGTTGTGTGGAATACGAACTCCATGAATGGCGAATTGTCGTCGAGTAATCTAGCTTTTCAGTGAACAGTGAACAGTAATCAGTAATCAGTGAAAAGACAGCAATGTTAAGCTGTTGATTATCTAAATATTACTCCTTAATACTGCCTAGTAGTGGGGAGATGGGGGTGGAGACTGGAGTCAGGAGACCACTTCGTGCGCGTTGCGGGGGGAGAGGGAAGATGGGGCGCTTTTTTGCTGTGAACTGAAAACTCACATCTGATCACTGATCACTGATAAGCTATACTGGGGGAACTGTGGTGACAGCAGGGTTGCTGCTGCCGAATCGGCTCTCCTACTAGGTTCTGTGTGATAAGTTTAACTTACTATATGATCGATCAATCTTTGTGTCCTTTGTGTCTTTGTGGTTCGTTCCACCCCCCCGCTGGGAGGAATGTATCTTAGAATACATTTTAACCACCAAACCCAAGAGAGCTCCGAATCATTAAATAAATTGTCCCCAGTAAATTTGAGGAATTAACTTTGTCTAAACAAGATCTCATCGAAATGGAAGGAACCGTCACCGAATCTTTGCCCAACGCCATGTTTAGGGTGGATTTAGATAACGGTTTCAACGTCTTAGCCCATATATCTGGCAAAATCCGACGTAATTATATCAAAATCCTCCCCGGCGATCGAGTCAAAGTGGAACTGACCCCCTACGACCTAACCAAAGGAAGAATTACCTATCGCCTGAAAAATCAGAAAAAATAGCGATAAAGAGGGGCAGAGAAGCCAAAAAGCCTAATAAGCAGCCAAATTTATTTTAAAAAAATAGGTGACACGAGTAAAAGAAATCTGATATAATAATAAGCTTGCAGTGTTGCCAGAATAGTTAGGCATGAAAGTTAGAGCGTCTGTCAAAAAAATGTGCGAAAAGTGCCGCGTCATCCGTCGGCGCGGTCGGGTCATGGTAATTTGTTCTAACCCCAAACACAAGCAGAGACAAGGTTAAACCACCAAAGTCACTGTCTTGGGGCAGAGAATCGTTACCGTTAATTGTAGTCGTTTTTGGAAAAAAAATCGTTCATAGGGAGAAAGAAAAAGCGTGGCAAGGATAGCTGGTGTAGACCTACCTCGCGATAAGCGTGTGGAAATCGCCCTGACCTACCTCTACGGAGTGGGTCTATCGCGTTCCCAAGAAGTCTTATCCGCGACGGGTGTTAACCCTGACACTCGGGTCAAGGATCTCAGCGATGAAGACGTGGCGGCGCTACGGACTTATATCGAGACAAATTATCAAATCGAGGGGGATTTGAGACGCTGGGAGGCGATGAACATCAAACGCCTCGCCGATATCGGCACCTATCGAGGTCGTCGGCATCGGCTAGGATTACCCGTGCGCGGGCAACGGACGCGAACCAATGCGCGGACCCGTCGCGGTCGTCGGGTGACAGTGGCAGGGAAGAAAAAAGCCCCCTCCAAGAAATAATTTTTTATTCATTGCGATATCCCCCAATCAAGAAAAACTATGGCGCGACCAACCAAAAAAACCGGACCGAAAAAACAGAAGAAAAATATTCCTACCGGAGTCGCTCACATTCAATCGACCTTCAACAATACCATTGTCACGATCGCCGATACCAAAGGCGATGTGATCTCTTGGGCATCGGCGGGATCGAGTGGTTTTAAAGGAGCCAAAAAAGGAACCCCCTTCGCCGCCCAAACCGCCGCCGATAACGCTGCCCGCCGAGCGATCGAACAGGGAATGCGTCAACTAGAAGTGATGGTTAGTGGCCCCGGGGCAGGACGGGAAACCGCAATCCGGGCCCTGCAAGGAGCAGGATTAGAAATCACCCTGATCCGGGACGTGACTCCCATCCCCCACAATGGTTGTCGTCCTCCCAAACGCCGGAGAGTGTAAACAGTGAACAGCTTTTTCAGGTGACAGGGATCTTGAGGCCGACAGCCGTTAGCTTTGAGCGCATCAGCAGCAGAATCCGGTCGTCAAAGACCATCTGCTCAAAAAGCTAAACGCCGAACGCTAAACGCTGAAAGCCAAAGAAAACTGATAACTGATAACTGATAACTGAAAACTGAACAAGGGAGGTCAATCGGTGGCGCAATTTCAAATCGAGTGTGTAGAAGCAAAAACTTACAAGAATCAGAGTCAGTACAGTAAATTCGTACTAGAACCTCTAGAAAGAGGCCAGGGTACAACCGTAGGTAATGCCCTGAGACGGATTCTCATTTCCAATCTGGAAGGAGCGGCCGTGACGGCCCTGCGGATCGCGGGAGTCAATCACGAATTTGCCACCGTCGAGGGGGTACGCGAGGACGTGATGGAACTCATGCTCAACATGAAAGAAATCATCCTCAAAAGCTACACCAATCAAACCCAGATCGGGCGTTTAGTGGCAACTGGACCAGCGACAGTAGTGGCGGCACAATTCGATTTACCCTCAGAAATCGAGATAGTTGATCGCAATCAGTACGTCGCTACCCTGGCCGAAGGGGCCAAGCTAGAGATGGAATTTCGCGTGGAAAAAGGCAAAGGCTACCGGGCGATTGATCGCAGTAAAGAAGAAGCCACTTCGCTGGACTTTCTGCAAATCGACTCGATTTTTATGCCCGTAACCAAAGTCAACTACAGCGTCGAAGATATCCGTTCCGAAAGCGGTCAAGCTAGAGATCGTCTGCTCTTAGAAATTTGGACAAACGGGAGCATTAACCCCAAAGAAGCCCTTTCCCAAGCGGCCGATATGCTGGTCAATCTCTTTAACCCGCTCAAGGATCTCAACGCCCTCGAATCCTCCGGTAACTTTGACGACCAAGAGATCAACCAAGAAAACCAAATTCCGATCGAGGAACTACAATTATCCGTGCGCGCCTACAATTGCCTGAAGCGAGCGCAGATCAACACCGTAGCCGACCTCCTCGATTACAGCCAAGAAGATCTCTTAGAAATCAAAAACTTTGGGCAGAAATCGGCTGAAGAAGTCATTGAAGCCCTACAAAAACGGTTAGGCATCACCCTACCCCAAGAAAAAAGCAAGTAAACCCAATTCCAGGAAAATACCATGAGACATCGGTGTAAAGTGCCTCAATTGGGTCTACCAGCTGACCAAAGAAAGGCACTGCTGCGCAGCTTGGCCACCCAGCTAATTCTACATGGTCAGATCACCACCACCCTAGCGAAAGCGAAAGCGGTGCGAGCAGAGGTAGACCACATTATCACCCTAGCTAAAGACGGTTCCCTGAGCGCCCGTCGCCAAGCCATGGGCTACATCTACGACAAACAACTGGTTCACGCCCTCTTTGAAGGCGCCCAGGCCCGTTATGGCAACCGTAACGGCGGTTATACCAGGGTAGTGCGTACCCTGCGCCGTCGCGGGGATAATGCCCCCATGGCGATTATCGAACTGATGTAACGATGACAGCTTGCCACCAGTCGCGGATCGCCCTAGTTATCCAGTATGTGGGAACTAATTTCCACGGCTGGCAACGGCAACCCCATCACAGGAGCGTGCAGGAAGAAATCGAGAAGGCTCTGGCCGATATTCTCGGTCATGCTGTCACTCTGCACGGGGCCGGACGTACCGATAGCGGTGTTCACGCCGCCGCCCAAGTTGCCCATTTCGATCAGCAGAGTCCGATCCCACCTTGCCATTGGGCTAAGGTTCTCAATGCTCGGCTAGATGACGATATCGTCATCCGGGCCTCAGCCCGGGTTCCCGATCGCTGGCACGCCCGTTTCTCGGCCCTCTGGCGACGTTATCGTTACACCCTCTATACCGACCCCATCCCCAATCTCTTTGTTAGCCCCTTTAGTTGGCACTACTACCATCGTCCCCTCGATGCCGATTTGATGGCCAGGGCCTTACGGCCCCTATTGGGCAAGCACCATCTGGCCGCCTTTCACCGTGCTAACTCTAGTCGCGACCATTCTTGGGTAGAAGTGCAGGGGGTGGAATGCTACCGTCAAGGGCCGTTTGTACAGATGGAAATTCAAGCCAATGGCTTTTTGTACGGGATGGTGCGCCTATTGGTGGGAATGTTGGTGGAGGTGGGAACTGGTGAGCGATCGCTAGAAAACTTTACCGACATCTGGGTCAATCAGCGCCGAGAATTGGTCAAATACGCCGCACCAGCTAAAGGACTATGTTTACTGCGGGTGGGTTACGCCGATTTTCCCTTTGCCGATAGCGTCTGGTTCGAGACTCAGCCTCTTTATTATTTCCGAGCAGAGGGGATAGGGGAATAGGGACATGGGGGAATAGGGAGATAGGGAAATGGGGAAATTTCAACTAAAACCCTAAAACCCTAAAACCCTAACCCCCCAACACCCAGGTGGGCAATAAAAAAAATTAATTTTTGTAAAGCAAGGCAAACTGACCATGAACAAAACACCTCTACCAAATTTAGAGACTCTAGAGCAGAAATGGTACGTCATTGATGCGGCCGATCAGCGTCTAGGTCGTCTGGCCACCGAGATCGCTATGATTCTACGGGGCAAAAATAAAGCCACCTTCACCCCCCATCTGGATACGGGGGATTTTGTCATTGTTATTAACGCTGAAAAAGTGACGGTGACGGGCAAAAAACGCCAACAGAAAGTTTATCGCCGCGACTCCGGCAGACCGGGTGGTATGAAGGTAGAAACCTTCGATAAACTGCAAAAACGCATTCCTGAACGGATTATCGAACACGCTGTTAAGGGAATGCTCCCGAAAAATAGCTTAGGTCGGAAATTGTTCACGAAACTGAAAGTTTATGCCGGTGCGGAACATCCCCATCAGGCACAACAACCGGAAGTTTTAGCGATTAATACGATTCCCGCAGGAGGAAATTAAGTCAATGCAAGCCACGGACAGTAAAAATAAGGTAGTTTATTGGGGAACGGGACGACGCAAATCGGCGGTCGCTGCCGTGCGTCTCGTGCCGGGGACGGGGGCAATTACCGTTAACGGTCGCGATGGAGAAACCCATTTTAACCGCATTCCCACCTATATCCAGACGATTAAAGCTCCTCTGGAGACTTTGGGACTGGAAAACGAGTATGATATCATCGTTAAGGCCGAGGGCGGTGGTTTGACCGGCCAAGCGGACGCGGTGAAATTGGGTGTCGCTAGAGCTTTATGTCAATTGGCCCCGGAAAATCGTCCTCCCCTCAAGAGTGAAGGTTATCTGACTCGGGATCCCCGGGCGAAGGAACGGAAAAAATACGGTCTTCACAAAGCGCGCAAAGCGCCTCAATACTCGAAACGTTAGGTTAATAGAGAGGTTTATTATGCCGAAAAAAATTCATCCTACTTGGTATCCGGAAGCCAAGGTGATCTGTAATGGTGAACTGGTGATGACGGTGGGTTCGACAAAACCAGAAATTCATGTGGAGGTTTGGTCCGGTAATCATCCTTTTTATACGGGAACCCAGAAGATGATCGATACCGAGGGCCGGGTCGATCGCTTCTTGCGTAAGTACAAAATGGGCGATAAGTCAAGCAAAAAGGCCGATCAGAAATAATTCTTTACTTTTGCCTTTTTGACCCGGTGGGGAGATTTTCCCACCGGGTTTTTTGCTATTTTTAGGCTGGTAGGGTCATACTAAATCCTGTTTAAAAAGTATAGGATAGTGGGGTGTGGGGTGTGGGGTGTGGGGTGTGGGGTGTAGGGTGTAGGGTGTGGGGTGTAGGGTGTGGGGTGTGGGGTGTGGGGTGTGGGAAGAATAAATAAAAATAATCTCCTGACGACCGACGACCGACTCCCGATCACTGATTAATAACTTGTCAAGAAATCACGATAAATCAACTAGAGATTATCTGAGGCATTGAGTATAATCAAACACATAGATTAGGGGAAATTGCTCATAAATCAGTCCGATCGAGCGTGAATCCTCTTTTATTTTTTAGTCTTAGACTAAGGAAATATCATGGTTGATTGTAGTCAGATTCAGTTTGACGAGGATAAAAGCAAGATAGATCTATCGCAACTACGAGAATTATTTAATTTAACCGCATTTTGGGCAATCGATCGCCGTTTAGAAGATTTAGAAACCGCAATTGACTATAGTGATCCGGTGGTGACGGTGTGGAATGAGCGGCAATTAATTGGTTTTGCTCGCGCCATTTCTGACGGCATTTATCGGGCAACTATTTGGGATGTGATTGTTCATCCCGATTATCAGGGAGCGGGTTTAGGGCGTAAATTAGTAGAAACAGTCTTGGCCCATCCCCGAATAAATCGGGTGGAAAGAGTCTATTTGATGACTACTAATCAAGAAAATTTTTACCGGCGCATTGGTTTCCAAAGCAACGCCACCACGACGATGGTATTATTTAATCGTTATCCCGAGGAGTTTTCCTATCCGGCGATCGAGGTAAAGAAAAAACGATCCGTGTGAGCTTGTCCTGACTATTGTTATCGATTTGATCTAAGCTCATTTCCCCCCCCGAGACTTCGATAATGCCTTTCGCTAACTGAAATTTAAGACCGGGAGAAAGACCGAGAGCTTGAGTAAATTGTTTTACTTCTTCTGGCTTTGATTCTAAACTCAAAGGGGAAATTTCTGGCATTTGCCAGAGAGCGATTTCCCCCGGAAATTCTAGGGTAATAGTGACTTTTTTCTCGCCAAGGGCGCTTACCGATATACAAATAGAGCCACTCGTTAAGTTGGCGATCACTGCATCGACGAGAAGGACAAGAGCGGAGGATAAACGCTGATAATCGGCAATAATAGCAATCTCATCGGTTAAAGGGCTAAATTTAAGCTTAATATGGCGATTAGCTGCCTGTAAATAAGTTAGACTTGCCCAATCTTGCCAGAGTTTAGTTAAAGAAAAAATTTCTTGATCGAGAGGTATAGTACCAGACTCTAGTTTGGAGAGATTAATCATCTCATCGAGCATTGCCATCAGTTTACAGCCCGCCAGTTGCCCCTGGGCGATAAATTCCCTTTCCTCGGCCGGACTTTCACAAAGATCGGCGAGAATCAGTTGATGGAGACTGATCATACTGCTCAATGGCGATCGCAATTCGTGGGCAACCCGTCCCAAAAAACTGCTTTTGAGGTGATTAATTGCCACGGCCATCTGATAAGCGAGGCGAGTTTGCTGTAATTCCCGTTTTAAAGCGTCAATATCGTCCATATTTACAGAAAAACTGCCCCTTGTCGTAAGATATCCCATCCTTGACATTGCCAACGCGCGACGGTGGAGGGTTGTCCACTATTGATTATTCCCCATGCTTGCCTTTCTGTGGGCGCTAACACCGTCACCGAGGGAAAAGTAGTCATAATCGCTTCTGGAGTCAATAAAGGCTCTTGTCCTGACAGATTAGCACTTGTGGTCGCTAAAACACCAGTTCGACCGAGAATTTCTCTGGCGATCGCATGAGCGGGAACTCGGATACCAATCGTGCTAGGATTTTTAGGGTTAAGAACTTTTGGTACTTTTTCAGAAGCGGGTAAAACCAAAGTTAGGGAGCCGGGCCAGTATTTTTCGGTCATTTGCCGCCAAATTTCCCTTTCTTCCTGATTTCCCTCGACATAATCCCATAAATCTGCTGCTGAGGCCGCCATGAGAATTAAGGGTTTATCAAAAGTCCGTTTTTTAGCGGCAAAAATTAAGGCAGCATAGGGGGGAGAAACTGCTAAAGCGGGAACTGTATCCGTGGGAAAAGAAACCACTTGACCACTTAGGGCCGCGTGAACAATTTCGTTAAGAGAAGCAGTAGGCATTGAGAATTGAGCATTTTTGGGGACTAATTTAGCCTAAAACTTTTTGGTACAATTTTAAACGGGTAGGGTTGATTCATGAATCAACCCTACCTTGAATCAACCCTACCTTGAATCAACCCTACTTGATCAGCGGGGTATCTGAAAGTTTTTAACACCTACCTACTTATCTCCAACCAATTAGCGACGATTAATTATGAATGAGTCTGATACTTTGGCTAATCTCGAACAATTAGAATATATTCCCTACCTAGATACCACGGGTAATATCTGTGCTGATTTCCAGGGAAAAATCGGGGTTTATGCCATTTTTGATCGAGAACAAGTCTTAGAGTTTGTCGGCTATTCTCGTGATATTTATCTCAGTTTAAAACAACATCTTGCCCGACAGCCCCAAGCTTGTTATTGGCTAAAAATACAGTTGATTGATCGTCCTAATCGGACTATTCTCGAATCGATTAAACAAGCTTGGCTAAGAGAAAGTCAGGCAGTCATCGGCAATGAAAAACTCTGGACAGAACCAATTGATGCTAAATTAGTCATGACTGACACAGAAAAAGAATTTTATCAAAGTGCTGACGAATTGGGGCAAATCAAGTTATTAAAACAGGTATCCAGACGAGTAGAAAACGATATTTTATCAACCCTAGAAAAACGGGGAGTACAGATGGAAATTCGTTTTAATCCCAAGTTAAAAGAACAGGGTTTGCTCGATTTAAAGTAAAAATTACTAGGAGCGATCGATTCTCCAGACAAACCGCTATGATAATATATCGCCCCCTCCCGACAGCAATGGAACAGCGATGACCACTCCAGACTGGCCAAACCTACTGCAGCAACTACTCGATCGAAAATCCCTTTCCCTTAACCAAGCTGAAGAATTAATGACCGGATGGTTAAACGGCCAGATTCCGGAAGTTTTATCGGGGGCGATTTTAGCGGCTTTGCAAGCAAAAGGAGTCTCGGCCGCCGAATTAGCGGGAATGGCCACAGTTTTACGGCAACAATCTCGCTTAGAAGACCCTAAACCCCATACTACTCCCGTTATCGATACCTGTGGCACCGGCGGTGACGGGGCCTCAACCTTTAATATTTCCACTGCCGTGGCTTTTGTGGCGGCCGCCGGGGGTGTAAAAGTGGCTAAACACGGCAATCGCTCGGCCTCCAGTAAAGTCGGTTCGGCCGATGTTTTAGAATATCTTGGGGTTAATTTGAGCGCCCCTAGCGAGAAAGTAGCGGCGGCTTTAGATGGGGTGGGAGTGACCTTTCTTTTTGCCCCCGGTTGGCATCCAGCCCTGAAAAGTGTGGCTAATCTCCGCAAAACCCTGAAAGTTCGCACGGTTTTTAATCTTCTGGGCCCTCTAGTTAATCCTCTCCGTCCCACAGGTCAAGTTATCGGGGTTTATGACCGGCAATTTCTCACCCCCATGGCCACGGCTTTAGCACAAATGGGAACCCCAAAGGCGATTATTGTTCACGGCCGGGAAAAACTCGACGAGGTGGGGTTAGGAGAGCTGACCGATATGGCTTTATTAAATAATGGCGAGGTGATTTCTGCGGCGATCGATCCCTTGTCAATTGCTATCCCCAGAGCCAGTTTAAATGCCCTTAAAGGCGGGGAAGTACCAGAAAATGCCGAAATCCTCAAAAATGTCCTGCAAGGGGGTGGAACGCCGGCTCAACGGGATGCTGTGGCGATTAATGCCTCTCTTGCCCTACAGGTGGCAGAAAAGGTCACTTTTGGCGACCATGCTGCCGGTTTCGCCCTCGCTCGCGACATTTTAGCCAGTGGGTTAGCTTGGCAAAAATTAGAGGAGTTGGTTAAGTTTCTCGCCGCCTAGGACAATTCACAGGGGGCAGTCTCGATGAAAAAATTTTCACCCCCACAGATGAAAGAGGTTTTCTTCCCCACACCCCACACCCCACACCCCACACCCTCTTTCAAGTCAGGAGACTCCGAGACAGGAGATTGCTTTTATTTATTCTCCCTATCTCCCCACTTCCCCACTTCCCCACTCCCCCACTCTGCAATAATTACTCGCAGCCAGAAATAGGTTGGGCGTATCATACTTTGTGCTTTTTGTCAAAAAAACTTTTTTTTTGCAATAAAACTACACAAAAAAAAGATCATCGTTGTGGGTGAAATTGACTGATTTACCCGCTTCAATTAGGATACCCTTCTAGGTGTGGCAAGGGTTTCAACCCTTGCTGCCCAAAAAAGCACAGAATAACCCATTATGAAATTCAGTAAAATCGCTGTAACTATGATAACATCGTTGTTAAATAAAAATCTTTCTCAATTAATTCTTAAGAATTTATAAATATTGCGGAATGTTAATTTAAATATTCTCAAGTTTTTGCAGTC
>NZ_JAPZQJ010000584.1:0-3631 GCF_027530405.1 Microcystis sp. LE19-41.2A
GATCTCGATGGGAAGAAGCATATCCTTAGTTAAAGCAGATTTTCTTCCTCAGTGCAACCTAAGTCGATGCTTTCTCACGAGTGCGGGTTCATTTTCTAGGTTGACTTCGGCTTCCTTACCAGCATTTATTGAGATGTTGCTTAGTCACCCGTATTCGCACACCCGCTAATAGAATTATCACGATTCCTAATTCATCGCTGTTAAACACCAATGTGATTAACTTTAGTGTCTCTCAAAGGGAATTCAAACAGCCTTTAATTTTGCAAACCACGGTCACTCTCGGTTATGATTTACCTTGGCGTAAGGTTCACGCAACCCTGAAAGAAGCAGCCCTAGCAACTAAATTTATTGTCTCAGAACCTGCTCCTTTTGTCTTGCAAACCAGTCTCGATGATTTTTATGTCAGCTATCAGCTAAATGCCTACACCGATCATCCTAGCAAAATGGTGTATATTTATTCTGAATTGCATCAAAATATTCAGGATAAATGTAACGAAGTCGGTATCGAAATTATGTCTCCTCACTACAAGGCTCTCCGGGATGGCAATCACAGCACTATTCCTGAAAATTATCTGCCGGAAGATTATCAAAGTCCTGCTTTTGGTATTCAGTCAAATCCTCAGAAGTAATAATTTTCCTAATAGCTTTAATCGCATTTGTCAAGCCCTTTTGAGTTATTGTTGATAATTCTTCACCAAATTCACAATTAATAGCAGGAATAAATATTCCCCAGGCCCTGGGAGTTTGTTGATAAATTGCTTGAGTTAATGCTAATAAAGAAGCGGGACTTTCTGCATGAACGAAATTATTCCATTCGGTAACTGCCGCTAATTTTTCTATTCGGATATCGGTTTGATTAGATAATACCGCATCAACAAAAATAACTAGAGAAGCATCAGCTATATCGGCTGCTAACTCAGGAGTCAATTGATGGGTAGCGATGACCTGCAGATTAGGCCAATTCTCCTGGGCGATAATTTCGGCTATTCTCACTCCCACTCCGTCATCATTTCTTAAAGTATTACCGTAACCGATGAGCAGTATTTTAAAATTATTCATGGTTATAGCAGTTATCTTAATAATGAGGTACGAAGTTGTCGTTTTGGGGAGTCAGGAGTCGGTGGTCGATACCAAATTAGATTACACTTCATCCTGAGGAGAAACGCTGTAAAATAAGTATAGGATATCTTCGATACTCTCGATGCACAGCTTAACCTAATCGATAAATTAACTGAGTCTGGTAAGAAAACTTAAGCCTTGATAGTAGTTTCTTGATGAGCCAAAAATTATGCTATCGACTAACACAGTTTCCCCCCATATTATTCCCCCTCTCGAAAATGGTGATAGATTAACTCGTCCCGAATTCGAGCGCCGTTATCAAGCAATGACACAGCTAAAAAAAGCTGAATTAATCGCAGGAGTTGTTTATATGGCAGCCGCGGTGAGAGCCAAAAACCACGGTAAACCCCACGCTAATATTATCGGTTGGTTAACTGCCTACGAAGTGGCGACACCGGGGGTAGAAACACTGGATAATACTACTGTGCGACTTGATGGGGATAATCAACCACAACCAGATGCTTTATTAAGAATAGAAACCGGTGGACAATCAAGCATTAGTGAAGATGATTATGTAGAAGGCGCACCGGAATTAATCGTGGAAATTGCCGCTTCTACCGCTTCCTACGATTTACACGAAAAACTCAAAGTTTATCGTCACCATGGAGTACAAGAGTATATTATCTGGCGAGTTTATGACGTTCAATTGGATTGGTTTGGTTTAACTGATGGGGAATATTTGCCCCTAGAATCTCATCAAAATAACATCTTTTGTTCTCAAGTATTCCCTGGATTATGGCTGGATAAAAATGCTTTATTATCGGGTAATTTAGCCGAAGTTTTGGCAGTGTCACAGCAAGGAATAGCTAGTCAAGAACACCAAATTTTTTGTCAAACTTTGGCTAATAAATAACCCGGATAAACTTGATTTTTTTCTTAGTTGCCTAGGGATGGCTCAGAAAGATTAGCTGATTTTTCTTGCCAATCTTGACCGATTTTAATCGTCACATCAGAAGCGAGATTCCCCGTACTTTCCACCAAAACTTCCCCGACACCAAGGCTATTATGCAGGGCAGCAGCCAGGGAATTATCTCCTTTTTGAGCAATAATTTTGGTAGTTTCTAGAATTGGCGATGAAGACTTAGAGACAAAAACATTTTCATAACCCAATGAGCGCAGATATCTGACTAGAGCTTGCACCGCTTCTGGATTATCGGTGCTATCTTCCACAGCTATGCGAGTCGGTTGCGTGGTTTCTTCAATGTCAGCCATAAAAGAGCCGTGGTTAAAATGTTGAGTCACTAGCTCTTGAATTTTACTTTGATTGGGCAACCAATAACTGATCCCTTGCCGACCATCACCATTAAAGTCTCCGGGTAGTAGTAGCATTTGCACATCAGCGCGCTGAGTTTTGGAGGCAAAGCCGGCGAGGGCTAGTAACTCCTCTAAACTGAGATTAGTATCGATATGAGTGCGGATAACCTCGATAATATCGGGAATTTTCAGTAAAGTTGCTGGTTTTAGGGTTTGTTCTACTAAAGACCGCATTAATTGCTGTTGTCGTTGGATACGACCGATATCGCCGTTAGCATCGTAACGAAAACGGGCAAACTGGAGGAATTTCTCGCCGTTGAGGTGTTGTTCCCCTTTTTTCAGGTCAATGTAGAGGTGTTGACTAAAATCTTTGTACTTCATGTCTTTGGGAACATATACCGTCACCCCCCCCAAAGCATCAATTAATTTTTCCACACCCTGCACATTAATGCGAATATAGCGATCGATAGCCACTCCGTCCAAAAGATGACTAACCGTTTCCGCCGTTAAAGCAGGTCCACCGAGGGCGTTAGCTTCATTGATTTTTTTCTCCCCGTAACCCTCGATATCGGTGCGGGTATCCCGGGGGATGGAAAGCATGGTTAACTTCTGTCTTTGGGGGTCAAAACGCAGTAACAGCATGGTATCGGTTAAACCATCCAAGGAATTAACCGGGGCATGATAACCCAGATCTGGGGTTTGTGCCTCCTTGACATCGGATGTCAACACTTTCGCGCCAACTACCAGAATATTAACGGGACGGTTGAGGGCGGGAAGTTGCAGATTTTGATAGGATATGGCCTGCTGATTGTTAAAAGCGGCGGCTTCTTCGGGACTAAGAGCAGCTTGTCGCAAGGGTGTGGAGGAGAGAGACACGGCCAACATAGCACCCGCCGTAGCGGAAACTAGGGCGCAGCCGGTTAAGCCTAGGGCTGTCAGGAACCATGTACTGGATAATCGCCGCTTTTTAACAGGTTTAGCCGCTAATTTCCCTGATTTTCCGCTTTTAAGTCTTGATTTTGTCTTATTAACCACAAATTGCCTCACACGGTCACTAAATATCTCCCTAAAACCATATTTAAAGAGATAAACTATTTGTTTTCTCAGATACCCGGAAAAGATTATTAAACTAATTGGGTTTTTTAGAGAGTTAGCAGATAATATAGCAGAATTTTTCCTTATCGTTGTTCTCCATCGCAATTTTGTCGAAATATCTATACTAGGGGTTGCTGGTGGGGAAGTGGGGTGTGGGGTGTGG
>NZ_JAPZQJ010000050.1:0-10253 GCF_027530405.1 Microcystis sp. LE19-41.2A
TAACCCTTATATAGAAAGGCATTTAGCGATTTTTGACAATTGTTTTTGATCTAGAGCGAACTAATCCATTAAGTCTCTTACCAGATAAGGATTTAGTCGATTTATGCCCCCCTATCGAACCATACCAAGTAACGAAGAACCCAAAATAGCTTGACATAAAACCTGATTTAGGGGTTACAAAGGTGAGCATGAGCAATGCCCACCTGAGTTTTTTTTAAGGAGTAATTACCATGAATAAAGTTGCTTTAATCACAGGTTTATCCCTAGCATATTTTGGTGTTAATGTCAATAGTTTGCAAGGGGCAAATATCACCTACAATTTTCAAGGTGTCATAACTTATGGAAGTCTGACGGGAACTTATTCCGGTTCGGCTAGTTTCGATAATGCGGCGATTACAGGAGTGGATTTTGAATCTATCCCCTTGACCAATATTAGTTTTAATCTACTCTCCAATACCTTTAATCTCGCTTCGGCCGATGCCCCTCCCGTGGTCAATTATTTCGATGAGACTTTTATTGGCATCGATTATAGTGTCACCTCTACTAATGCTTTCTTTCCCATCGCTAATTTTGCCCTGACTAGCGGATTGTTTAACCTCAGTGAAGCGGCTTTTGCCTATACTCCTCGCTTGGGTATTGCGGGACAAGGTAGCCTAACTTTTAGCAAAGTTCCTGAACCTTCTATCGTTATCGGTTTAATCATTTTAGGAGGAATAGGTTTTGTCCTCCGCAAAAGGCCATAACTAATTTGAGACTTCCTTCGCTAAAAACGCCTACGTCTAAAGCTCTTGCTAAAGTAACTCAAGAATATATTTTGGTCTGTAATGAAGTTCCGGGGGAAGGCGATAAGTTGTCTATTTCGAGGTTCCCTATTTTAGCACGATGGTAAGTAGGGAGGCACAATTATTTGTAGGATGGGTTAGCGGTAGCGTAACATAATCAGGCGTTGGGTTTCATGCTTCAACCCAACCTACGTTCATCTTATATTTAATTCCACCCACCTACTTATTTCTACTCAATTTTATAGAGATAGGCTTCCGGGGTTTCAAGAAGGGAAGTCATCGGGCGATCGAGAGGGGGGGTTTTGGCGAGGGTAAAAATTGGAAATAAATCGTTCATTTGGATAGCCATTTTAAATTTCGGCTGTATATAATAACTACCCGATGGGCAGGCATTGGTTATCGTTAGCTCTCTTTTGGTCATAAAGGTATCGATATAATCATACTGACCATGCTCTTTTCTTTTGCCTTTCTTGGCCGGATCACAAAGGGTTGAACCGACCGGAATCTGATTGATAATTTCCACTGTATCGGCCACGGATAGGAGTCTTTCGGAACCGTATTTACTAGCAAGATAACGTTGATTGAAATAGAGATTAGTTGCGATAGAATAGCCGATGATAATTGCTAGAACTAGACCGAGGATCCTGTCGAAAGTCTTAGTAAAGTTTAGATAGGCCAGACTAGCGATCGCCAAGAGGATAGGAGCAAACCAGAGTAAGATTTTACGATGGGAATAAAAATGCTCATCAGGATAATTAGAGGAAGCGTAGAGAAAAATTATCCAAGTGATCGCAAAAAAGCCGATCAGTGTTTTATTGCCTCGATATTTTTTGATGACTATGTATAGAGAAATGCCGAAAAAAATAGCCGAAACTACGACATTGAAAATCGATATATTGTCATTCAAAAAAAACACTTGATTACCCAGATAAACCGTTTCCCAAATCGCTTTAAATAGACGAGTGAACAGATTACTCGATGGTTCACCGCTCGCCCCCTTCTCCGTGAGCGCTCTCACCAGTCCTTTCGTATTGGCGAAATTCCGAACTATCTCACTATTCCAATACATAATCAAGGCGAGATTTGCGGAGAGAATCGATAGAAAAGGCAAAAGACATTTACGAGTATTCTTTCGATTTCGATAAACAAACCATAGAGAGGCGATAACAGAAGTCACTGGGATAATTAACATCGTGGTGGTGTGTAAACTCACCAATATAGCGACGGTAATCCCGAAGAATATCCAAGCTATAGCCTGATAGAGCAGCGGCTTACTCGTTTCCATCTGGAAACGATAGAGTAAAGCAAAAACGAGCATGAAAAAGGGTATTGGGCTAGGACACCAGAAAAAATTATTAATGAAATAGTCCGCATAAATCGTGCTATACCAAAATCCTGCCAAACTGGACAGGAGAAGACGTTTATCTTGTTCTACATTTTCTAAAAGTTGATAAACAAAGTAGATTAAGAGGGGAATCGATAGAAAAGAAAATAGTCCATTGGTAAGGACTTGAAATTCGGGAGCGGTACCGAAAATTGTCAGAGGAAAGGCTAAATAAGTATAGAGGGGGGGGATTGTGAATCCATATTTTCCACCACCCCCCGGTGGTCCCAATTGAGGAAAGTTTCCCTTCCACATATCCATCGAAAGATAACCAAGGGTAATCTGATCGGGATCCGGTCCGATATCGAAGGTAACGTATTCAAAGATACTGACAATCCTGGTGAAAAAGGCAAAGGCGATCGCTAGAATCCCTAAAATCAGTGCCGTTACTCGGACTTTATTGATTGATTTCCCCATAAGTGTCGGTATTTTTATCCTAAAATTGTCTGGTAGCTTCGTGACCGTATACCCGAATATTTATCTTCGCATGGTAGCACGAATTTCTAGTCCTACTCGGTCAGAATTATAGCGTTAAAGATGAAGTATAACCTGATTTAGCATTACTGGCCGACTCCCCAAAACGAAAACTTCGTACCTCACCATAAAGATAACTGCTATAGGATTTAAGAGCCTGTTTAGCAATAAACTGGGTACACTCGCTTAACAAAATTTTTTTTAGACAGATCTTGGACACAATCAGGAATCCCGTGTTAAACTGCCTCGATAAGATGATGTCACTCTCAAGACCCTTCACTATATAATCTAATGGTAATACAATCGGTCAGTTTAACAGTTAAGGACTATAAGTCTAACATTCCCGTGGCTATCTTGTGTGGTGGCAAAGGAACCCGACTGCGGGAAGAAACCGAATTTCGACCTAAACCGATGATTGCTGTCGGAAATCGGCCAATTATTTGGCATATCATGAAAACTTATGCCCATTATGGCTTAACTGACTTTATGCTCTGTCTAGGTTATAAAGGGGAAATAATCCGGGACTATTTCTTTAGCTATGATTGGAATCAAAGTGATGTCCTCTTAGAGTTAGGCAATAAAAAAGTGACCAAACTCGATAGTGGACATGATGAAGAGGACTGGCGTATTTGGTTAGTTGATACGGGACAGGAAACCATGACGGGAGGCCGTCTTAAACGTCTCACCTCTTATATAGATCAAAGCGGAAGTGAGATCTTTTTGGCCACCTATGGGGATGGGGTTTGTGATGTGAATATTGCGGATCTGTTGGATTTCCATTACTCTCATGGGAAATTAGCGACCTTGACGGCGGTTCGTCCTCCTTCTCGCTTTGGCGAGTTAGTGATTGAGGATAATCTAGTCAGTCAGTTCCAAGAAAAGCCCCAAACATCTGAAGGATGGATTAATGGGGGCTATTTTGTCTTAAATCGCAAGGTTTTGGATTTAATTGAGGGAGATGCGACGACTTTTGAAGCACAGCCCCTCAGAACCCTGGCCGCTTTAGGAGAACTCACCGTCTATAAGCATGATGGGTTTTGGCAGTGCATGGATACTTATCGAGAAATGGAAATGCTCAATCACCTTTATGACACTGGACAAGCTAGATGGAAAATATGGTAAAGGAAGGATTTTGGTCGGGCAAAAAAGGTCTTTATCACGGGTCATACTAGCTTTAAGGGGTCTTGGCTGGGGTTTTGGTTACTCCATCTGGGGGCAGAGGTAAAAGGCCTCAGTTTAGCTGCCAATACCACCCCCGCCTTATTTGAGCAATTAGACTTAGCTCAAAACCTGAGTCATCATATAGGGGATATTCGAGAGGCTGAGTTAGTGGCCCGTTTAATCGCCTCATGGCAACCGAATGTAATCTTTCATTTAGCGGCGCAATGATCGTCTTATACTGAACTCAGGTCATGGACAGATAGTCAATCCTTGAATAGCAGGAGGCACAAAGTGGACATAGTAAATTCAATACATCTCCAGATTAGGAAAATGCTCAAAAAGCAATCAAAAATTGATGGCAGATTTTTGGTAGTTGCTGCACTTTTAGGATATTTTGGGTTATTGTATCTAGCTAATTTTTTTGTTCCCTATCACAAGTTTTGGAGGAAACTAGGGGTTCCTGCGGTTAAAAGCCCTTTTATCGATCTTGCAGCCGTATTAGGGGCTTTTGATTGTGATCGATTGACAGGCGAAGTTTCCCTAACAAATAATTCCTGCTTCACTCAAATAGCTTATCCTAGTAGTTGGTCTTCATTAACTTGGCTGGGTTTAGAGCAGCGTGATACTATATTTTTAGGAGTTTTCTTTGCTTTAATTTTTTATGTTATAACTTTAATTATCATTGGCAGATTAAATTATCAAGAAGCTATAGTTTATGCCCTAATTTTATGCTCACCACCGGTAATGCTTTTAGTGGAACGTGGCAACGTAGATATTGTTATCTATTCTTGGCTGGGTGTCGCACTAATGATAATTAAGAATAGCCGAGCATTAATTTTTAGGTTGTGTGCCTATTTATTAATATTTTTTTGGGGGGTTGTTAAACTATTTCCAATTTTTGGACTGGCGGTAATTCTTAAAGAAAAAAGAAATCTATTTCTGTTCTTGTCGGCTATTTTTACCACTGCTTTTATTACTTATTTTCTCGCTAGTATAGGGGAGATTAAAACTATCTCAAGCATTCATGATGGGAGAATTTGGTATAGTTTTGGCTATAAAGTCCTCTTTGGTGCAGTCAAATATATTCTATCAAAGCTTACTAGCGGCGAAACTGATCTTAAAAATACGATCATATATATGATGTATATAATTATGATTTTATTTACTATGTCAATCTTAACCAGAGTTTTATTGTCGAAATTTAAAATTTTTAAAGAATGGCTTAGTTCGGATTTTGTCTCAACCGATTCGGACAAATCTTTAGATAAAAGTCGATACATTGATTACTTCCGTCTTGCGGCAGCAATTCATTTAGGAAATTTTCTTGTTATTGGCATGCTTTATGATTACAAATTAACTTTTCTAATCTTTGCCCTTCCTCAAATTTTGGATTGGATTAAGCAAGAAAATCAATTGAGCTTACCTTCCAGTATGGCTTTAGTCGCTATGGTGACAACCTTTTACGCAAGTCCATTCTTATATCCTTGGTTAGTTGATGAAATGATCAATTGGCTCTTAGCTGCCAATTTATTATACATGGCAATTCTCTCTATGCCTGAATGGCTAAAAAGTTTAGTCCATAGGAGATTGTCTGGCAAATTTTCCGTATAAAAGTTTAACCACAGGCTAATGTATAGCAAAACTCAATGAATTGTAAAATCCCCTCATCCCTAACCCCTCTCTCACTCTGGAGAGCGGAGAAGAATTGTGTTTAAGAATCATTGAGACTGGCTACGTTAAATACTTCCTGAGACTTTTGACTGACAACTAAAATGCCTTTTTGTCAGGCTGTCCCAGCATAAGTGAGTAGCAATTTGACAGCTTTCAAAGCCAGAGCGCGGTGGAATTAATATTTATATTCCCCTGTCAGTTTTCTGACCAGTTTCCAGACAAAACGATTCCAAGGTTTTCTGTACAAGTACCGACTACTGGCAGTAGGTTGTCTAATTTTAAAATCAGTGTTGCTGATATCATAGACCTTTGCCAGGTCTTTCAGAGTGAACTCAATAGGGGTTTTATCAACTAGCCGCTCAAAAACTTCAACATTATTTTTAAGAATATCATCCTTTTTTTTCAACAATGGATATGGCTTCTTGGCGTGTCGATTAAACAAAAACAATGCTTCTGTTGGCTCATAATGCTGCGGCTTTTGAATTTTACTATGGCCACCGCTGCGGGCATTCTTAACTCGAATGTCAGTAAAACACATTTGCTTCAGGGGAAAGGTTTGATAACAAACCCACTGAAGATACCAATCAGTACGATGTGCCCCATGATAAATCGCTGGTAAGATGACATCAGCATAGCTTTGGGAGAGGATTTGAGATTCTGCATCATATCCGCTAATGGGAAAGCATTTTCTGGAGATTAAATCCTCATAAGAAGCTTTAATCGGCAGAAATGCCCACTGTTTAGGATCGTAAAAAGTTGCAGCAATAGGATGATATTCATCGAGTAGTTCTTTGATCTTTTTAGGAATATCTACCCCTTCATCAGCAACAAAGGTAACATCATCATCGATAAAAATGTAGTATTCATAATCTTTGGGAACTTCCCTATATAGCAAGCTTCTGCCCTCACTCCAAGTTACTCCTTTCGCAGTAATGAAAGCATTGGGGTCATCTTCCGTTGCCCAATTAAGGCGATAAAAGTCACTAAATTCAGTAGTAAATAGTTCTCGTTTTTCTATAGTGCAAGGCTCATTAATTAGTTGGCCCTGTTCCAAAATACAGAAGGTTTTTTTACTCATTTACAAATTAGATAAAGTTCAGTACGAGTTCAAATTTTAGCTTAACATATAGCCAGTCTAAACGATTTGCCAACACCACGAGCATCACGTCTCCAGAGTGGGAGAGGAGATGGGGGTGAACCGGTCCCCACGACCCACCTAGGTAGGCCACAGCACCCTTCATGTCACGCTCAGTACATAGCCCTAAGTTTGAAGCAGCCATAGGGTCGGCAGGAGGCAGGAGTAAATGATTAAATTGTACTTCAGGTGAGTTAAAACCGCTATGTAACACTTTCGAGTCCAGAACAATATTAAAATCCCTGCCACCCAAGCATAGCTGTATGTTCACACCAAATTCAAGCCATATACAATAAGTATAAATACTTAATTGATTTTCCCTTGAATCACGAGGCATCGAAAATCAAGAACGACTCTCCCCGCTCAGAAGTTCCCTGCTCCCCTTTTGTCTCAGCTAACCATTCTAGATGCCTAATGGGACTTAGACAAAAAACAAATCGAGAAAAGCCTCAACTCCAATCCCAGCTTGGGATTTACTTCGAGAAGCCCAAAATCGCTGAAACTCAGATAGATCAAGGAAAATCATAAATCGAGGTTAACCCTTTGTCCCGTAATGGTTTGAGCCTTTTTTGCTGACCGAAAACGCCTAAGTCCCACTAACAGCTTAACTAATTGACATCCTCGGTCAAGTTCCTGTATAGTGGCTCCCAAAGATTTAGGGTGATGGCTTTAAGCCTTCTCAAAAATTCTTTTCGGCGATTACTGGCAGAAAGCCGCTGAAATTAACTGAAAACCCGGCATGGCGAGTCTATTTGACTTGCGGACAATAATAGCTCCCCTCTCCCCCTGGGATGAGCCTGATGGGTTTTGGCAGTGTATGGATACTTACCGAGAAATGGAAATGCTCAATCACCTTTATGACACTGGACAAGCTAGATGGAAAATATGGTAAAGAAAGCATTTTGGTCGGGCAAAAAGGTCTTTATTACTGGTCATACTGGCTTTAAGGGGTCTTGGCTGGCGTTTTGGTTACTCCATCTGGGGGCAGAGGTAAAAGGCCTCAGTTTAGCCCCCAATACCACCCCCGCCTTATTCGACCAATTAGACTTAGCTCAGAACCTGAGTCATCATATAGGAGATATTCGAGAGGCTGAGTTAGTGGCTCGTTTAATCGCTTCATGGCAACCGGATGTAGTCTTTCATTTAGCGGCACAACCCTTGGTGCGGCTTTCTTATCTGGAGTCGGTGGAAACGTGGAACACAAATGTTATGGGGACTATTCACGTTTTAGAGGCCCTCAAAAGCCTGACTCATCCCTGTGCCGCCGTGTTTATTACTAGCGATAAGTGCTATGAGAATCGGGAATGGGTCTATGGTTATCGGGAAAATGACCCCTTGGGGGGTTACGATCCCTATAGTTCTAGCAAAGCTGGGGCGGAATTGGCGATCGCATCTTGGCGAAATTCCTTCTTTAAAACCCCTCAAACCCCCATCGGCATTGCCAGTGCCAGGGCAGGAAATGTCATCGGTGGCGGAGATTGGTCTCTAGATCGGATTGTACCTGATGCGATGCGGGCTTTGATAAAGTCGGAAGCGATTCCGGTGCGGAACCCTCTAGCGACTCGCCCTTGGCAGCACGTTTTAGAGCCTTTGGGGGGCTATTTACGGTTAGCTGAGTCGATTTATGAGCAGTTGATGACGGCTAACTGGCAGCAAGACAGCCGGGGGTTATATGGGGCGTTTAATTTCGGTCCGTCTCTGACTTCTAATCGCCCAGTTAAAGAGTTAGTTGAGTCTATCCTACAACTTTGGCCAGGAACTTGGCTCGATCAAAGTGATCCGAATGCTGTTCATGAGGCTAAATTGCTTAATCTAGTCACGGATAAGGCTTTCCATACCCTAAAATGGCAACCCGTCTGGGATTTTCGGCAAACCCTCAAGGAAACGGTGACATGGTATTATCAAGCGGCTCAAATGGACTCTGAAGATAAAGCACAATTCCAAGACCTTACCCGCCAACAAATCGAATATTATCAAAGTTGTCTGATCGATTAGCGAACTCAAGGCTGATAATGGTCCAAATTAAGTAATAATTAAGTTCAAATTTCTCCCCTGAAAGGAAATTAACCATGACTCAATCTATTTCTCCCCCCAATACAAATACTGAAGCAGAACTGCGAGAGCAAGTCTTTCAAGCAGTACAAGAATATTATAAGCACAAATTTCAACCCCGGGCTTTTGTGGCGGGGCAGACCTATATTCCGGCATCGGGTAAGGTATTTGATGAGCAAGAATTAGTCAAATTAGTGGATTCTTCCCTAGATTTCTGGTTAACGACGGGCAGATATGCGGCGGAATTTGAGGAACGTTTTGCCCAGTGGATGGGGGTAAAACATTGTTTATTAGTCAATTCTGGTTCTTCAGCCAATTTAGTGGCCTTAAGTGCCTTAACTTCCCCTAAATTGGGGGAAAAACAACTTAAACCGGGGGATGAAGTGATTACCGTCGCCGCAGGTTTCCCGACTACAGTTAACCCCATCTTTCAAAATCAGCTAATTCCGGTCTTTTTAGACGTTAAATTACCCGGTTATGACCTCGACATCCAGCAGCTGGAATCGGCCTTGTCAGAGAAGACTAAAGCGATTATGATCGCTCATACCTTGGGAAATCCGTTTAATTTAGAAGCGGTGATGGCTTTTGCCGAAAAACATGACCTCTGGGTAGTCGAGGATAACTGTGATGCGGTGGGAAGTCTTTATAAAGGGCAAAAAACCGGCACCTTTGGGCATTTAGCAACAGTTAGCTTTTATCCTGCTCATCACATGACTATGGGAGAAGGGGGAGCCGTTTTAACCAGCGATACCCGCTTGAAAAAGATTGTCGAGTCATTCCGTGACTGGGGGAGAGATTGTTGGTGTCCTCCAGGGGTAGATAATACCTGTAATAAGCGCTTCGGTTGGCAGTTAGGAGATTTACCCTTTGGTTATGACCATAAGTACACCTATTCTCATGTGGGTTATAACCTGAAGATGACCGATATGCAAGCCGCCGTCGGGGTAGCGCAACTGGATAAATTGCCAGGATTTATCAAAAAGCGCCTGGAAAATTTCGACTTTTTGCATCAAAAGTTACAGGAGCTTCAAGATGTTTTAATTCTGCCTGAAGCCAGCCCGGATTCTGAACCGAGTTGGTTCGGGTTTCCGATTTTTGTTAAGGAAAATGCGCCTTTTAGCCGCAATGATTTGGTTAAGCATTTGGAGGAAAAACGCATCGGCACAAGGCTATTATTTGGAGGAAATTTATTGCGACAGCCTCTTTATAAGGGGTTAAATTATCGAGTCGTTGGGGATTTAAGCAATGCCGATAAAATCATGAGTAGTGTTTTTTGGCTGGGCATTTATCCCGGATTAACGGAGGAAATGTTAGAATATGTTGTCTTGACGCTAAAAAATTTCTGCAAAGGGTGATTAAGGGAAAACCGACTTTTTTAAGTATTCTTGGCTTTTCTTAATGAAAAAGAGATAAACATGACACCATCTGCTATTGATTTACCGACAAAATCAACGATAATCACCTGGGAAAAACTGCCAGATGATTTTATTCTACCTGACGAACCTGTGGACAACAACTTGCAGCCCCTATTAGCAGCCGCTTTACGAGAATCGTTAGAATTAGCAGGACTAATTCTAGAATCGATGCTAATTGC
>NZ_JAPZQJ010000369.1:0-22744 GCF_027530405.1 Microcystis sp. LE19-41.2A
GGGGTCAATTACCTAATTTTCAGGGAAAAAGTACCTGAATTTTCCCCCCAATCACTCCAAAGGTCGGCACTTTTTGAGGGAAAACAAGTCTAAAAACCCTATCCAACAAGGTTTTTAGATTTATTCAGCAAACCCTAATTATTATTAGATTTCTTGCATAATTAATTTTTGAGAGTTCAAACTCACCGTTCGCTCATTTCTCGAACCGAAAATTTGATAAATTGTCTCAAACACAGTCTAGCAAACGCATTGAGCGTTCTATTCGAATATTTATTAGTACAAAAAAACCATTTGGAAGTTAACGAATTGATCAGGGTTTGAGCGAGTCAATTGGCGATCGCATTCTCGGATTTTCTGCTTACCTTATTCGCTAAAAAGCATACAGGATAAAGGTTACAGCAATTTTAAAACCCTTCCCTTAAAAAATTAAGCGAACAATGAGTCGAAGGCTCTGCCTTAAAGTAGTATTCAGGTAGAACCTCAACAAAGCGTTCCCAGGTAGAACTTGGGAACGAGCTAAAAATCAGCCCCACATCTCTATAATTCCCCCAAAAGCCCTGAGAAACTATCAAAGAGATCGGACTGATCTGTTAAGGGAGTTCTCTTCCTTGCCACTCTTAGGATTTTTCTTAACAAAACTTAACAATTGATGGCAAAATTTTGCTTGCTTTTGTCGGCAGATTTTGGGATAATATTTTTAAAAGAGTTTATTCATAATGGTAATCTAAGCGTTTCGCTGTAAACACGACCATCCCATTATAAAACAATCATAACCCAAGCCGCTGGCAAAGTCAAGCCCTCACTTCTAATTATTTGTCGCCTAAAACTTCTAATTCCGTGGTCGGTGGGGGGGGGTTGGGGATATTAATTAAAATAACAAAGGTTGAAACCCGTGTTTGCGGGAAGCTGCGCCGATTTGTTCCATTTTAGGGACGGTAATTTGATTGCGTCCCCAGGAAAAATTAGTTTGCCAACCCTCCAACTCCAATAAAATCGCCTCAGCAAAACAGGCAAACATTTGACGAGAGGGAATATCCATATTAACGATTTTCATAATTTTCCAGTCAATATCGAGGGAATGCTCGACAATGCCGCCCTTAATCACCGAAATATCGGGGGCATTTAATACCATGCCTAAATTTTTCGGATAACCACCATCAATAATAATGCAGGGGCGCTTAAGTTTATCTAGATCAATTTCCACCCCTTTAGGCATACTAGCCACCCAAACAATGATATCAGCCAGGGGTAAAGCCTCCTCTAGGGGGAGAATTTTACCGCGTCCTAACTCCTCTTGCAGAGATTGTAAACGCTCTTGATTGCGTGCCACATAGATTAGTTCTTTTGTATCGGTTTTTTCATTTAACCAACGACAAACAGCGCTGCCGATATCTCCGGTGGCCCCACAAACCACGACGGTAGATTGAGCTAAATCGATGCCCATTTTTTCAGCGAGGGTTTCCACCTGAGTGCAGATGACGTAAGCGGTGTGGGTGTTACCGGTGGTAAAACGGCCAAAATCTAGCTCGATATTCCGCACCTGTCGATTATCTTTGAGATTAAACTCCTCGAAAATAATTGAAGAAAAACCGCCGAGTGCGGTGATATTGATATCACTTTTTTGAGCGAGTGCCATGGCATTTAGCACCTTACGAATAGCAGACTTTACCCAACGATGCGACAACATCTCCGGTAAAAAACAGGATTCGATGTATTTACCCGTGATGGTTTGTCCCGTGATGCTGGTGACATGAAAATCATCGACAATTTGCGGGGGGGCAGCACACCAGAAATCTAATCCCTGGTTAGCATATTCAGGATAACCTAGATCGTCGGCGACCGATTGGGCGTGTTCTAAACTGGTAAGATGACCTATAAGACCAAACATTGATTGTTCTTTCGTTAGACTAGATGGCACTAGATAAAAATTAGGATATTGCTAAGAAATCGTTAAGACTCTTAAATATAATACACAAAAGAGCCGCTCTGTGTTGAGCGGCAGCAGGGGAAAAACAGGAAATCTCGACGCTCAAGGTTTAGACAGCAGTTAATCCGTAGGCAGACATCCGCATAATATCACGGGTGCTGAAACCAATATTGCTTAAAGCTTCCCCGTAGCTAATCATAAAGTCTTCCACGAGGGCCTCTTTTTCCATACCGAGGACGCGAGCATCATCCTCGACTTGATTGAGCATTCTCCAGACAATGGGAAGATTAGCTCGATTTGCGGCTTCTAATTCCTTTTTAGCGGTTTCAAAGTTCGCTTTTAGCCATTCTTCGCCAAAATTGAGATGTAAATATTCGTCTTTAACTACGCCTTCAGTAATTTTACGAGCAAAAGGATCAGCAACAGGAATATAAATATTATAGGCAGCGATCGCGAAAGCTTCGATAATCAAAGATTGGATTAATAAACAGGTGACAACTTTACCTTCTGCGTAGGCAATTTGGAAGTTCTCGTGCAGAGAGGAAAAGAATGCTCTGGCATAATCCATATCAGGAGTGATTTGCAAATTTCGGCCGCAAGCTTGAAAACCTTTCATGTGACGGTTTTCCATTTTTGCCAGACGGTGTAACTCTTCTTTGTTATCGGTGAGGATGTCTGCTAATTGAATATAATTGCTATTGGCCTCGTATTCGCCTTCAATAACGATGGCATTAATGCGACTATAGGCTGATTTATAGGTTTCGCTGGTGAAATCAAGCTCTAATGGTACAGCAAGCTCTGGCATAAACTCGATTGACTCCTATTTCTGACGAGATTTTTCCGACGTTCTTTCCAGTCTAGGGTAAGCCTTCTAGATGGAGTGATCTTTTTACGAGTCTAGCTTGATCGGTCTTTTTTGTATAGCTTGGCCTGAGGGGCTGACTTGCCAAGTTAGCTATAGCGGTTATCTTTTGCCACTGAAAACAAGTTTAGAGGCAATCCCTTCTCAAGGGAGGAGATTGCTGGCTGTTTGCTCAAACCGTGGCTAAAGATTTCCGGCGCTCGGCCTGTTGTAGGATCGCTTTGGCTGCCTGTTTACCCGATAAAGTGGCTCCTTCCATGCTATCAATGTAATCCTGTTGGGTATAACTGCCAGCCAGGAAAAAGTTAGCAATAGGAGTCGCTTGCGAGGGACGATAGACATCCATACCAGGTGCTTCCCGATAGAGACTCTGGGCTAATTTCACCACACTAAACCAAGTCATCTTTAACTCCCGGGAGGAGGGAAATAACTTGTGGACTTGCGCTAAAACGTGCTGGGCGATATCTTCATTTTTAGCTTTAATAAAAGGATCCCCGGGGGTTAAAACCAACTGTAATAAAGAACCTTCTCCGGGGCGATAATAATCCCTAGGACTGGTGAGAGCAAGATCTGCAAAACAGGAAAAATCCGCTTGGTGGGTGTACAAAAGATTGTCAATTCCCACCGCTTTTTGCAGTTGTCGGCGTTTTTCGGCATCATTTAACTCCGTCACCCAACCGTCAAAACGCAGTTGTACCGTAGCGACGGGGACGGCTTCTAGTCGGAAAATATTGTCAAAAATCGGCATTTTCCGCCAATCTTGGGGAATAAGACGCTGAATACCGGGGACATCACCAGCGCAAACATAGGCATCTGCGGTGATAGTTTCCGTGGTTTCTCCGTTAGCGACGATCATGCCATTAACTTGCAGATTTTCGCCCTCTCCAGAATAGAGAATTTCCCGCACCTGACGACGGGTAGAGATTTTGGCGCCCCGAGCTTCCAGATAGTTAATAATCGGTTTATGCAGGTATTCGTGGGGGGAACCTTCCAACATCCGCAGGACGGAAGCTTCGGTTTTAGCGGCAAAAAATTGGAAAATCGTCAGCATACAACGGGCCGAGATATTTTCCGTATCGATAAATCCTAACGCGTAGGCGATCGGATTCCACATTTTTTTTAAACTGCCTTCATTACCGCCATGGCTACGAAACCAATCGGCAAAGCTAATCGAGTCCAGATCCCGAATCGTTTTCATCGCTCCTTGAAAGTCTATCAGACCGCGGACAATGGGACTTGTACCTAAGGCCAGAGAATTAAAGATTTTATCGGCTGCTGAGAGTTGGGAGGAGGTAAAAAAGGCTTTTAAACCGTTAAAAGGCGCACCCGCGGCGAAACGAAAGTCTAATTCACCGATTTTTCCCCCTTCGTTGATAAAAGTGTGGGTGTGTTCTTTGAGCAGTAGGGATTGAAAAGCGCCCACTTTTTTCATTAACTCAAAAAGATTATAGTAACAACCAAAAAAGACGTGCAAGCCCATCTCGATGTGATTACCGTCCGCATCTACCCAACTACCGACTTTTCCACCGACAAAGGGACGAGATTCTAAGATTTCTACTGTACAGCCCGCATCGACCAGATCGATAGCTGTTGCCATTCCCGCTAACCCTGCACCAACGATCACCACTCGCATTTGTCAAGTTCCTGTTACAATTTTTCACTAAATCTTTATTTTACCCCGATCGGTCTGGTGTTTCTTGCTGGCGATTTTTTCAGGGGCGCTTGAGAGCGTGGCAGAATAATTGAGAGTTGCACTAGGGAGAAGTCATTTTGAAGCGATCGCTAGAGGGGAGACAGGGATTAATTATTGTCAGTATTATTTGGATATTGGGGATATTAGTCGATAGATTCTGGTTTAGTCTCGATCATACTATTCCTGCTTGGGATCAGGCCGATTATCTCAACGGTGGGATTATCTATAGCCAAGCTTTCCAAAATCCGCGCTGGTTTGATGGGGATTGGTGGCGCGGTTTATGGCTAATGTCCCCGAAAATTCCCCCTTTAACCTATCTTTTAACGATTCCCTTCTTTAATCTCTTTGGTATTAGCCTTGATGCGGGTATGTGGGTAATGGCTATCTATAGCGCCCTACTGCTCTTTTCTGTGTACGGATTGGGAATTATCCTCTTTAATGGGACTGTAGCACTCTGGGCGGTCTTAATCTGTCAATTTCTCCCGGGTTTATACTATTATCGCCTCGAATATCTCTTAGATTTTCCCTTAGCGGCAATTGTAACGTTTTCCTACTTATGCTTGACATGGTGGCGATTTAGTGGTCAAGGCTGGCTAAAAGCGATCGCTTTCGGGATTTCTTGCGGTTTAGGGATGTTAGTCAAACAAACCGCCCTATTTTTCCTCTTTTTACCGATTTTGTGGGTATTGGGCGAAAATCTCCGGCGAAAACGTTGGGGTAATCTAGCGCAATTAATGCTGAGTTTTTTGACGGCAGCATTGCTAATGTTTCCCTGGTATCGGACGAATTGGTTATTAATGTTAACCGCGGGCAAACGTGCCACGGTAGATTCGGCGATTTTGGAGGGAGATCCGCCTCTTACCAGTCCAGATGCCTGGACATTTTACGCCCAAGTTTTACCCTATTTTCTTTCTTGGGTATTGTTATTAGTTCCTGTGGTGGGATTATTAATCTCCTTACGTCATAGAAAAACCGAAGATAAGGTTAATCGTCCTGTGTGGATTTGGTTAGGAGTTTTTCTGCTGGGGGGATACCTATTATCATCCCTAAATATCAATAAAGATGCTCGTTATATTTTGCCGCTTTTACCGACTTTATCCTTAATTTTATCCGTTGGTTTATTATCTTGGCGTGGTCGTTTTGCCCCTGGTATCCGTTGGGGAACGATAACTATTGCCGCTATCCTCACCAGCTTAAATTTATTTCCCTTGGGGGGAGAGCTAATTACTAACGTTTTCAGTCCCGAATTACAACACCATCCCTATTTAAAAACCGGCTGGCAACAGGAAGAAGTAGTTAAAGAGATTCTAGCCGATTCTCCCTATCTTCGCAGCACTCTAGGGGTTTTACCTTCCACCCCCGAATTAAATCAACATACTTTCTCTTTCTACGGTGGTAAACATAATTCCCAGGTTGCCGGCAGACAGGTGGGAGTTCGGGAAGAAGATATCGAAAAGGATGTCAATTCTTTAGATTGGTTTTTAACTAAAACTGGTGAACAGGGTTCCGTCCCCGATGTCCAGAAAAAAATTGTTAATCGAGTCGCCACTGGACCAGATTTCCAAGTGGAAAAAACTTGGCAGCTACCGGATGATAGTACCCTGTCCCTACACCGAAAAATATATCCTTCCGTCACGGTTAACCCCCTTGAAAATGCGCCAAAACGGGTGGAATTAAGAGAGATTACCCTTGCCGAAAAAGCTTCTCCTAATCAACCCATTCCCGTGGTTTATAAATGGGCAGGAGACTGGCAACAATTAAAGTCAGGGATAGTAATTTTAACCTGGCAAGAAGTGGACGGTAAGGATTATTGGATGCACGATCATGGTATTGCTATGGGGGGATTAATGGCAGAAAAATTAACTCCAGAAGAGCAACAAAATGGTTTTGAAGTTACTGAAAAAACCGCCATGCAGTCGGCAGCAACCCCCGGAGTTTATCGCTTATCTGCTGTCTATCTCAATCGGGAAACTGGCGAAACCTATCCAATTAAAACTAATGCTCAAATTACCATCGATCCTCAAGTTCCCAAGTTAGCAACGCCCCAATTAGATTTAGTGACCCAATTGCGCTTAAAGTCTGCTAATATTGGTCAAGGATTAACGGGTATTGAGCCAATTTTTGAGTTAACTAATCGTATCAATCAATACGATTCGATTCAGGATTATGTGCTGCAAGCAGACAAGGCTTTTTCCTATCGTTTACAGCAACAAAACCCCCCCGATAAATTATCTTTAGCCTACGGATTAGCAATTTCTAAGGTACTACAACAGGATGTGGCAGGGGCAATAAAAGCCACGGAGGAAATGATTAAAATTGACCCCTATAATCCCTATCATTATGCTTATCAAGGTTTTATTTATCTCTACGATTGGCAACCGCAAGCAGCCCAAAAAGTCTTAGATCAAGCTAGACAATTAAATCCCGATAGTGAGGAAATTAAGACTTTAAATGCAGTGGCTGCCTTGATGGGGGGAAATCTCGTTAAAGCTTGGCAATTATGGCAATCAAATTAAAATAGAGTGGGAAGTGGGGAAGTGGGGGGTCGGGTGTGGGGTGGAGGGTGTAGGGTGTGGGGAGAAGCTTTTTTCAGTGATCAGTAAACAGTAATCAGTGAACTGAAAACTCACATCTGACTCCTGAATACTGACTCCTGAATACTGACTCCTGAATACTGACTCCTGAATACTGACTCCTGACTCCTGACCCCAGTAACAAACTTTTTCAGCAAACCCTATTTAATTTAACAACTCCCTGGGATCGGTGACTTCCCCTTTAATTGCTGCCGCTACCACCATCGCCGGACTCATCAACAAAGTACGACCGGAAGCGGAACCTTGACGACCTTTAAAGTTACGATTGGAGGAGGAGGCGCTGATCTGATCTCCCTGCAATTTATCGGGATTCATGGCTAAACACATGGAACAGCCCGCCTCGCGCCATTCAAAGCCCGATGCTAGGAAAATTTGGTCTAATCCTTCTGCTTCCGCTTGTTTTTTGACTCTTTCGGAACCGGGGACGATAAAAGCTTTCACATGGGGGGCAACACGATGACCTTGGGCAAATTTGGCCGCTTCGCGCAGATCACTGATCCGGCCGTTAGTACAGCTACCGACGAAGCAGACATCGATTTTTGTGCCTTTAATCGGGGTGCCGGGGGTGAGTTTCATGTATTGATAGGCTTCCTCTGCGATCGCTCTTTCACTTGCCGGTAAACTTTCGGGAGTGGGAATGACTTCGTTAACCCCGATTCCTTGGCCCGGAGTAATCCCCCAAGTAACTGTGGGTTCGATTTCGCCGGCATCGAAGACCACCACATCGTCATAAACCGCATCGGCATCGCTTTTAATGCTTTCCCACCAATTAACCGCACTTTCCCAGTCTTTGGGCGCAAAATCACGACCTTTGAGGTAATCGTAGGTGATTTGATCAGGGTTGATATAACCACATCGGGCCCCACCTTCGATCGCCATGTTACAAATCGTCATCCTTTCTTCCATGGACATCCGTTCAATTGTACTACCAGCGTACTCGTAGGCATAACCAACACCGCCTTTAACGCCTAATTGACGGATAATATGGAGAATTACATCTTTAGCATAGACACCGGGGTTTAAATCGCCGTTTACCTCCACTCGACGCACTTTTAATTTCGATAGGGATAGGGTTTGGGTAGCAAGAACATCGCGTACTTGGGAAGTGCCGATGCCAAAAGCGATCGCCCCAAAAGCGCCGTGGGTGGAGGTGTGGGAATCACCGCAGGCGATCGTCATCCCCGGTTGGGTTAGACCCCGTTCGGGAGCGATCACATGAACTATGCCCTGATTGCCGGAACCGATGCCATAGAAAGGAATATGATTGGTTTGAACATTAGTTTCGATCGCCCGGATCATTTCCTCGGCCAAATCGTCAAGGAAAGGACGCGCCTGATTTTCGGTGGGGACGATGTGATCGACGGTGGCAATAGTCCGTCTGGGAAATAATACTTTTAAACCCCTTTCTCTCAGCATCGAAAAAGCTTGGGGACTGGTGACTTCATGGACTAGATGCAGTCCGATAAATAATTGTGTCTGTCCACTGGGAAGAATCTTAACCGTGTGTGCGTCCCAGACTTTATCGAATAATGTTCTTGCGCTCATTGACTTTGGAATGATAGTCATCTCCTTGATCATATCAGCTAACCCTGGCCGATAAATATTAATTTTTTCTTTTCTCTTGGTTAGGAGGGATAATAGATAAATAGCTCAGTTTTTGCCAGATTAAAACCATCGGTTTTTGAGTAAAATAAAAGACTTTAGCCAATAACTATTTGAGTGATTCCTGCTGCTCCTTACCCCCCGATCCTATAATTTTTAAATAGGATTTAGTCTAACATTCTCTGGGTTTGACTAACCCCTAAGTCCATAGCAAAAAAAATTATTCTTTTCTTGTCACTGCTAAATTATGCTCGCTAACTTTCCTATTCAGATAAATTTCTCCGAGAAAAATTAATCCTAGAATCAGAGGTAAACTCAGCCATGATCCTAGGATTCCTAAGGAGTTAATACTAATAGCAATCAGGAGAGTTACCCCCATATAAATAATCGCTACTTGTGAATGAGACAAGCCAGATTTTTGTAATCTTTGATAAAGGTGACTGCGGTGAGCTTGGAAGATATTTTCCCTTTTTAATAATCGACAAATAAGGGTATAAATAGCATCACCAATCAGAGGTAAAGTGATAGTTAAAGCTGACCAAGCCTGACTTTGATTGCCCTGGTTATTAAGTAAAACCATAGCGACAATTGCCCCTAAACTGGTGCTACCCACATCACCCATAAAAATTTTCGCTGGCGACCAATTCCAGAGGAGAAAACCGCCTAAAGCTGCCACTAAAAGCCATAAAATTGGTTGCTGAAAATAGAGAGCGAGAAATCCTAATTGTACCGCCGTACAGCCAGCCACCAAGCCATCGAGACCATCCATAAAATTATAAAAATTAATCATCGCGGTCAGGCCGATAATTGTGAGAATAACAGCCAAAATTTTGCCGACAAAACCTAAATCTAATAGCCAAGATTGGGGAAAAGCACCGAAAAAAGTGACCGCAACACTAGCGGAGGATAACTGCACTAAATAGCGAATACTAGAGGGAATACCGCGACGATCATCGAGAAGGCCGATAATAATTAAAGGAGTCAGGGACAACCACAGGGGAATGAGAGGTAGGGAAGGAGGAAGGAGAAAATAACTGAGGCCGCTGGTAAGAGCAAAAGCGACGACAAAACCGAGTCCACCCCCCCTAGGTGTGGGTTGACTATGGCTGCTACGCTCATTGGGAATATCTAACAATTGTTGGCTAAAACGTTGTTTAATCAGGGCAACCACCAGAAAACTGATCAGAAAACTGATGACTGAGAGTAGGGATAATAACATAGGGATTTTTGCGCTCAGATTAATTATCGATCCTACGTTGTTCGGTGACAAAAAGTGCCGATATTGCCATCGTGGTTTTAGTCAGTGTCAGCATCCCAGTTCAAAAGCTAAGGCGCTCTGAAGTTTGGGGGATATGAGCGGTAATTTTAGGTTTAACCTACTCTCGTTCGCTTTTCACCTGACTGATGCGACGAACGTTTAAAACATCGCTCATCAGCTTAATTTGAGTAACACAGCGTTCAAATTGTTGCAGGTCTTTTACTTCAATTTTCAGGGAAATTAAAGCGGGTTTGCCGAAATTAGTCTTAACTCCGGCATTGCGAACGTTAATATTTTGGTCACTTAAACGAGAGAGAATATCTTTTAAAACCCCGACGCGATCAATCACTTCAATCTGAATATTTACTGGATAAGTTGGATAACGTCCCTGGTCATCTAGGGGGTTCCAACTAACAGGAATTAAGCGTTCAGCTTCGGCTTTTTCCACATTCGAGCAGCCCTGACGGTGAATAACAATACCTTCCCCCGCATGGGCAACTATACCGGTAATATTTTCTCCTGGTAAAGGACAACAACAACCGGCCAAACGATAGACTAATCCCTCCACACCGGCGATCGGTGATTTACTAACGGGTAAAGCCCTTTGAACGGGAGAAGGTGGTAGAATCAATTGGGAATCAGTCAGGACATCGGGCGGATTTTTGACCGTTAAAATTTCCTGTTGATTTTTAACTGTTTCTTGCAGACGATTAACCACATTTTTTAGGGTAACTTCGCCGTAACCTAAGGCCGCCAATAAATCATCTACTGCCACATAATTGCACTGTTTAGCCACCGATTGCATTCGTTCCGATTTCAGCAGGGCATCGAAGCCAGTTTTACCCAATTCTTTCTCTAATAAATCACGACCCCGGCTAATATTTTCTTCTCGGCGCGATTTTTTGTACCATTGCCGGATGCGATTTCTGGCGCTAGGAGTAACGACAAAATTTAACCAATCTAAACTAGGGTGACTATGCTTGCTGGTGAGAATTTCCACCAGATCACCATTTTGCAAGGGAGCATCAAGAACTGACCATTTACCATTAATTCTTGCCCCTTTCATCTGATTACCTACTTCGCTATGAATATGATAGGCAAAATCTACCGGTGTCGCACCTTGGGCCAGAGCCACCACATCACCTTTGGGGGTGAAAACATAGATATCTTCTTCAAAGAAATTATTTTTCAGGCCATCCATGTATTCTTGGCCATCTTTAAGGTCTTTTTGCCAGTCGAGCAGATTACGCAGCCAAGCAAATTTTTCATCCTCAGCGGTTAAAGTTGTGTGACTAGAACCGGTTTCTTTATACTTCCAATGGGCTGCAATCCCGTATTCAGCAACGTGGTGCATTTCTAGGGTGCGAATCTGCACTTCTAGGGGACGGGCATTTAAACCAACAACGGTGGTATGGAGGGATTGATAACGGTTAGCTTTTGGTAAACCGATATAGTCTTTAAAACGGTTAGGAATCGGAGTAAATTGGTCGTGAACTATGGCTAAACAACGATAACATTCCTCTTTGGTTTCGACGATAATGCGGACGGCGGCAATATCATAAATCTGCTCGAATTCTTTGCCCTGATTGTGCATTTTATGATAGATGCCGTAGAGATGTTTGGGGCGACCCTGTAAATCAAGAACTTTTATGCCAATTTCTTGCAATTTTTCCCGCAATGTGTTAGTGACGGTTTCGATGCGGGCCTCTCGATCGATACGTTTTTCCGATACCAATAACTGCACGGTGCGATAAGCATCGGGTTCGAGGTATTTAAAGCATAAATCCTCTAATTCCCATTTAAATCTGCCAATCCCTAAACGGTTAGCCAGAGGAGCAAAGATTTCTCTAGTTTCTAGGGCGATGCGTTGCTGCTGTTGCGGGGTGAGGTGTTCGAGGGTTTGCATATTGTGCATGCGATCGGCTAATTTGACCACGATGACGCGGAGAACTTGAGCCATCGCCAGGAACATTCGGCGAAAATACTCCTCTTGACGTTCAGTTTTGCTAGAAAAGTTGAATTTGGAGAGTTTTGTCACCGCTTCCACCAAATTACGCACCTCGACACCGAATCTAGCCTCGATTTCTTCGGGGGTGACTTCCGTATCTTCCACCACATCGTGAAGGAATCCCGCCGCGATCATTGCCCCATCACCCCCCAGATCCCGCAGTAATCCCGCCACAGCTATGGGATGGGCGATATAGGGTTCCCCGGATTTGCGATACTGGCCCTCGTGGAGTTTGTGGGCGAAATTAAAAGCCCTAGAGATTAAATCGATATCGGGATTCTGGGGGTCGTTTTCGTAGGTAATCAGGCATTCTTTCAGCCAATCGGGTAAAACTAACGCTTTTTTCGGTTCCGTGGCCCGGGGAAGGGCGGTGAGGGTTTCCGGTTGGATGGCAGTGATGGCGTTCATGGTTAGATCGGGGGGATAATAGGGGGGGGGAGGAGACGGATAACTAGAAAATTATTAGGCCGAAGGGATGCCAGATTACTTAACTCTCTAACACTGGAATCGGATCGATCGGCGAAAAGGGCGGGATTCTTTTAAGTTTTTGTCTCTGATCGGGAAGAGGACTTGCAACCGTGACGGCAAATCGTTAATCTTATGTAACAAATTCTAACGCGCTTTGTATTGGATGCTACCGACAAATTACCATCAAGCTTACAAATCTTTGTTAAGAAAACTGGAGGATTTCAGTCTTGCCCTTCTGGATGGGGATGCTTCCACGGGGTTACAATCTTTTCAAGCTTTACAAACCTGTCTAGAAGGGGAGATATTGTCACTAAATGATGACAATTTCAGCCCAGAGGTGGCTAATCGTTGGCGCACGCTCCAGACGGAACTATATCGATCGTGGCGATTGCTGGAGACGGATTGGTTATTTTTGGCCTCGGCGCGGCAAGGACGGGAGAAACGTTTACAGATAATTAGCGAGCGAGTGGCGACTTTAAAGGGGTATTGTCGGGTTTTGTTAGGGTCAGTTGTCGATTAGTAATTAAATGCTCGATCGCCGTTTGTGTGGCATACTTGACCCTAAGTAGGTAGGCGTTAAAAATTATCAGATGCCCCCCTTATCAAGGGGGATCCCCCCGCCTATCGGCACCCCCCTTATCAAGGGGGGCAGGGGGGATCGGCACCCCCCTTATCAAGGGGGGCAGGGGGGATCAGAGGCAAAATCTATCTTCGATTTAATTATAACTACTTACTTAAGTCCTAACTTTTATCGTTACCGATCGCGTCATGTTGGAAATTAAAGACCTAAAAATTGCCTACCCGACAGAATTAAGTTCTCCCGCTTGGGCGATCGATGGGGTGTCTTTTAGTATAGGCAAAGGGGAAACTCTGGGATTAGTGGGTGAATCTGGTTGTGGAAAATCGACCATCGGTAAGGCTATTTTAAGGTTATTACCCAATCGCACTCACGTGGAAGGTGAGATTACCTTTGAAGGGCGATCGCTTTTATCTTTATCTAGCAAACAGTTAGAAAAGTTTCGCGGGGAAGCGGTGGGATTAGTCTTTCAAGATCCGATGACGCGACTGGATCCGCTGATGACTATTGGCGATCATTGTGTGGAAACTTTGCAAGCTCATCGGGGAAATTTAACCTATCGTCAAGCTAAAAGTCAAGCTTGTACTGTCCTAGAAAAAGTGAAAATTCCCGCTAATCGTTGGTCCCAATATCCTCACGAATTTAGCGGGGGAATGCGGCAAAGAGTGGCCATTGCTTTAGCTTTATTATTAAACCCTAAGTTAATTATTGCCGATGAACCCACCACCAGTTTAGATGTGACGGTTTCGGCGGAAATTCTGCGGGAATTAAAGCGTTTATGTAGCGAGGAACAGATGGGATTATTGTTAATTTCCCATGATTTAGCGATGGTGGGAGAATATTGCGATCGATTAGCGGTAATGAAGGGGGGCAAAATTGTCGAATCGGGATTGGTAAAAACAGTTTTTAAAGCGCCTCAACATCCCTACACTCGTTCTCTTTTGGCCGCCGCTTTACACCTACAGCTACGGGAGGAAAAATCCACAGCAATTCAAGGCAAAGAAACGGTGTTAAAGGTGGATAATTTAAAACAGTATTATACCCTAGAAAGTAACTTTTTAGATAGTTTTTTCAAGAAAGAAAAGAAATTTATTAAAGCGGTGGATGAAGTCAATTTTGAACTGTATCGAGGGGAAATATTCGGTTTAGTTGGGGAGTCGGGGTGTGGGAAAAGTACCCTATCGCGAACCCTATTACAGTTAATTAAACCCACCGGGGGAAAAGTGGAATTTTTAGGAGAAGATTTAACCCCTTTGTCGGCGGAAAAAATGCGTCCAAAACGGCGCTTAATGCAGATGATTTTTCAGGATCCCCTCGCTTGTCTCAATCCTTTAATGACGGTGGGAGAAAGTATCGCCGATCCGCTTTTTATCCATCAAAAAGTTAATCTAGAAACGGCTAAAAAACAGGTTTTAACAATGTTAGATCGAGTCGGTTTGACACCGGTAGAGGAATTTTATCGACGCTATCCTAGGGAGTTATCGGGGGGACAACAGCAAAGGGTAGCCATTGCTCGCGCTTTAATTACTCGTCCAGAATTAGTTATTTGTGATGAACCGGTTAGTATGCTCGATGCTAGTGTTCAGACACAGGTTTTAGAGTTAATGTTAGAGTTACAAAAGTTATTTAATCTCACTTATTTATTTATAACTCATGATCTTTGGTTAGCGAGATTCCTCTGCGATCGAATTGCGGTGATGACTGCGGGTAAAATTGTTGAAATGGGTGACACTGAACAGATTTTTAGCCATCCCCAACACCCCTACACTCAAAAATTAATCGCCGCAGCCCCGAGAATTTATCCCGACAGCAACTAAAATCGCTCTAGGGGCTTATAATTGTTATTGTCTAGATATGGTTAGGAAAGACAAAATGGCCAGACAACTTCAGATAACTCTCCCTGAAGATACCATGCAACTTCTCGATCGATGGTTGGCGAGTAGTGATTATCCTGAAAAAGAATATAATAATTTAATTAATGAAGCGATTAAATTATAAGTAGGGAGGCACAATTATTTGTAGGATGGGTTAGCGGTAGCGTAACCCATGCGGGCGTTGGGTTTCATGCTTCAACCCAACCTACGTTCATCTTATATTTAATTCCACCCATCTACTTATATTATGGAACAACCGAGAAACTACCTCGATCAACCATTAAAAGAAGGGGCTATTGTTAGAGCAGAAAGAGATTTAAATTTAGCACAATATTGGTTTTCTCTAGAGGATTATTTATGGTAATAATGATTATTTTTAAAGTTAAAAAACTGCTCAAAAAATTTGTCTTTAGTCTCCAAGAGGAAGGATGGAAACCAGCACTCAAAAAGACGAAACGGAAAATTATCAAAATTCTCACAGGAAAGAGTTCCTCTGAATTTGAAGAACAGGTGATCGAAAGTGCTAAACTAGCTGAACCGCGACCCCTAGAAATTGCCAGTAGTGATGATCCTTTAGTCTCGATTATTATTCCTGTTTATAACCAATTTGCCTACACCTTTAACTGTCTCGAATCCTTGAGTGTTAACCTAAGTTCTGATTTAGCTTATGAAATAATCATTGTTAATGATGCTTCCAGCGATGAAACCTTAGAACAATTAGCAACTTTAGTTAAAGGAATTAAAGTATTAACTAATACAGAAAACTCTGGTTTTATTCGTTCCTGTAATTATGGGGCTAGTCAAGCAAAAGGTCAATACCTATATTTCCTCAATAACGACACTAGAATTCTAGAAAATTGTCTAGAAAGTTTATTAAAATTAATTATCAATAATCCCCAAGTTGGTGCGGTGGGTTCCAAGTTAATTTATGCTAATGGTAAACAACAAGAAGCGGGGGGAATTATCTGGAATTCTGCCGATGGTTGGAATTATGGACGCTTAGATAGTCCCGAGGAACCGGAATATAATTATGTCCGTCCCGTGGACTATTGTTCGGGAGCAAGTTTATTAGTTCCTACGGAATTATTTAAGCAATTAGGTGGTTTTTCTCAAGACTTTATCCCCGCATATTACGAAGATACAGACTTATGTTTTGCCCTCCGAGAATTGGGTTATCAAGTCCTTTATCAACCCCAATCTAACGTCATTCACTACGAAGGAATCACCTCGGGAACAGACCTTTCTAGTGGGATCAAACAATATCAAGTTATTAATCAAACTAAGTTTCGAGAAAAATGGTCAAAGGTATTAACTAAACACCTAGATAACGATCCTAATAATGTCCCGAAAGCTGCCCGACGTTTACAAGGAAAACCGACAATTTTAGTCATCGATTCCTACGTTCCACTATACGATCGAGAATCCGGCTGTGTGCGTTTATTAAATATTCTTAAGCTACTGCTCAATTTAGGCTATTCAGTGATTTTCTTTCCCGATAATGGCTATCCTGAACAACCCTATACTTCTGTACTGCAACAGCTGGGAATTGAAGTTATTTATGGCACAGCGCAAAGATATAATCTAGAAGAAAAATTAATCAAATATTTACCCCTGATCGATGGAGTTTGGTTGTGTCGTCCCGAATTGTGTGATAAGTATATGGATTTAATTCGCTTAAAAACAAAAGCACCAATTATTTATGATACAATTGACCTGCATTTTCTACGTTTAAAACGGCAAAAAGACTATCTCGATCCCAGTTACCAAAATACTAGCTGGAGTTGGCAAACCTATCAGAAATTAGAGTTAAACTATGCTAATCAAGCGGAAGCAACCGTAGTAGTAACCGAAGACGAAAAGCAGGTATTATCCTCTTTAGGAGTGAAAAATGTTTGGGTAATCCCCAATATCCATGAAGAAATTTCCCTGTCAGAAAAAGTTGCTTTTGACCAGCGAGCCGGTTTAGTATTTATTGGTAGCTACAATCACCCTCCTAATATTGATGCCGTTAAGTGGTTATGTTTAGAAATTATGCCCTTAGTTTGGGCATCCCGTCCCGATATTACCGTTAATTTATTGGGAAGTAACCTCAAGGATGAAGTGAAGGAATTAGCCAATGATCAAGTGATTGTTACCGGTTATGTTCCCGAAGTGGAACCCTATTTCCAAAAGAGTCGGATTTTTGTCGCACCCCTGCGATTTGGTGCGGGAATGAAGGGTAAAATAGGTCAAAGTCTTTCCCTAGGATTACCGACTATTACCACAAAAATTGGTGCCGAAGGTATGGGATTAATTGACCACCAAGATGTTTTAATTGCCGATACTGCCGAGGAATTTGCCCAAGCGGTAATCGAACTCTATGATAATATGGAATTGTGGCAAAAACTCGCTGATAATTCCCTAGAAACTATTAAGAGATACCAACCCGCTACCGTGCAAACTAACCTACAAGCTTTGTTATCGAATCTAGGAATTGTTGCCAAGGATAGTTAACAAGAAAAAAGCTCATTTCTCCCACAGGTCTATTCTATGTCACCGCAACCAAATAAACTCTAGAATCCGCAATTTTGCAGAATTAAAAACCTATTGAGAGACATTACTGATTTGATAAACGCCAACTGTTTCTAGAAGTAATTCCTGACTATAATGCCATAGGTTGCCTCGAAAAAGTTGACAAGACAATCTTAAAAACTTGGCAATTAATGCCCGTTTATTTCTGACTAACGACTGAATTATCATTTTTACCTTTCCCCTTTTTCCTTGAAAAAATATGCCAACTTATCCTGATATCTCCAGTCAAGCTTTTAAACATCCCCTAGATCAGCAAGCTGAACAGGCCTTAAGATCAGTTCCAGGGTTTGATTTATTAGCGAAAAGTTTTTCCGAATATCTCTATGAACGTCCCCAGCAAATTTTATTAATGGGCAATGATCTCAAAGTCGGCCCGCGTCAATACGCCACTTTATACGGTATATATCGCCAATGTCTGCGGGATTTAGATATGTCCCCAGAACCGAATCTTTATGTCAGTCAAAACCCTTCAGCGAATGCCTATTCTTTAGGTTCGGAACATCCCTACATTGTCTTTAATACTGCCCTTTTAGACCTATTAGATGAAGAAGAAATTAGGGTAATTCTTGCCCACGAATTAGGCCATTTAAAATGCGATCATAGTATTTTAATTCAACTTTCTTTTTGGGTGATGGGGGCGGCTAATTTGCTTGGAGACATCACTTTAGGACTAGGAAAAGCCATTACTACTGGTCTAGTTTATGCCTTTTATGAATGGCGCAGAAAAGCCGAATTATCCGCAGACAGAGCCGCTTTATTAGTTAGCGATGATTTAAATGTAGTCCTGAGAACTTTAATGAAATGTGCGGGAGGAAGTCAAAAATATCTGCATGAATGCAACTTAGAAGAATTTATTCGCCAAGGAGAAGCCTACCGACAATTAGACCAAGATAACTTAAACCAGATTTATAAATTTCTCATTTATAATGGCGGTAATGGTTCCTTTTTAACCCATCCTTTTTCCGTGGAAAGAGTGCATTATCTACAGGAATGGTTTAACTCGGAATCCTATCGTCAAATTCGCCGGGGAAACTATGCCAAAACAGGGGTTAAAAGCTCAATTAATGTTGATGCTCATGATAGCGAAAGCGAAAGATTGCAGCGACAAATAGCAGAACTACAAGCGGAAATTGAACGGGCAAAAAGACAAAGAAACCACGAATAATCTATACGAAGGCAGGAGGCAGAAGGCAGAGGGCAGGAGGCAGGAGACAGGATTCAGGAGACAGGATTCAGGAGATTGCCTTTATTTATTCTCCCTTCTCCCCACACCCCACACCCCACACCCCACACCCCACACCCTTTACTGATCACTGAAAATACCCTCGTCTGTGTTTTGCCAATTTGGTGAGTACAATAGAGGTATCGGGGACCGAGAATAGCAATTCTCCCTACGATTATCCATACACACTTACCCCCACTCTCTCTTTTTTGTTCTACTGCCCATGCTCCAAGATACCCAATCCATTCGTTACTATCAAAGACTCACCGATGACATGGTGGATCTTTGGCACCGTGGCTCGCGTTTTGATGAGATCCGGCTATATGTAGAAGGCTATTTAGCCTGTTTACGCCATTCTAGTTCCATAGAACCCTATCTAATTCATCGTCTCGAAGAAGAAATATTTCGTTTTCTCCGAGATCCCTCTAATTTTGAATATCTCTCCCCCCAAACCCAAACCCAAACCGAAGCAGATTATGGCTATTATTAACCCCATCTCGGGTTAAGGGAATTTGGCCATCATTCCGCCCAAAAAATCGGATTGACTCGCGAGAATCGCCCCGGGATTAGACCTCTTGCATCGGGCAGAATTGAGGAGTTAGGAGTCGGGAGACAGGGCGATTTTTACCAGCGCTCTACCGAGCTTGACAGGAACGAGATTCGGTCATCTGTAGAACAATAGTATCGATCGCTTTCACCAGAGCCTGTCCGGAAACCCGTTGATTATTAACGATAATGCTAAATAACATCGGTTCTTGGTTGGGGTTTTCTAGATAACCCGATAGGGCCCGCACACCGGTAAGAGTGCCAGTTTTAGCGTAAACTGTGCCAGTAGCGGCCGTCTGACGCATTCGGTTTCTCAGGGTGCCACTAATTCCCGCTACCGGTAAGGAAGCATAGAAAGTGTCGCGATTAGGAGAATAATACATCACCCGCAAAATTTCCACGATCGAGCGGGGAGTAGCGGTATTACGGCGGGATAATCCCGAACCATCGGCTAAACGAAAACCACTGGGATTGATGCCCAATTGTGCCAAGATGGCAGTAACATTTTTAGCACCGCCGATAAAGCGAAAAAGAGTGTCAGCGTAGAAATTATTACTTCTCTGATTAGTGATATTAACCCAATCGCGCAGGGATTTCTTCTGAATCGTCGTTTCCGGGTTCATCACTTGTAAAGCGGCAGCCGTGGTAAATAACTTTGTATTAGAAGCGGGGATAAAATAGCGATCAGCGTTATGACTATAAATAACTGTTTGGCGATCGATAGATTCGATTAATATACCCCACTGATTGGGAGCTTGACTAATAACTTTATCGATATTTGCCCCGATCGATTGAGTACAGGTATTATTGGTGTTATTGTTTTCTGGCGGGGGAACGTATAATTCTATGGATTCGTTCGACGAGGAAGGAGCGGGATAAACAGACAGATTAACTTGAGCGATGCTAGGATAGGCCAAAGCGATAGTGGCTACACTGGCCACTGTCAACGAATTGAGGCAATTGAGGAGTTGTTTCATGCTGTGTTTGTGTAAGAGTCTGGTTTCCGTAAGCGTTCGCCCTATTGTACCAGTTGCCGCTCAAGTGTCAAAGTTACCTTTCTAACAGATTTTAGCGGCTAATTCACACCCATGCCAGAGAAGAAAGCTGGCAATAGCCCAGAACTACACTGATACCTATTCTCAAGACCAGTTGGGATTTTTCTGGGTTCCAAAACCGGGCTATTTTGATACCGTTGACATTGCTGGTGACAATTTGGGGATAATAAAAGCAAAGTGTAGGAAGAGGGATATCCGACCCATGTATTCTGTCTCAGATGATTCCAAAACAATGACGAATACCAGCCGTCAAACTGTGCTAGAGACGTTAAACTTACAAAAAACTTATCGGACGGGATTCTGGTTAGATAAAAAAATCGAATCCTTGAAAAACTGTACTTTAATTGTCCATGAGGGCGAAACCTTTGGATTATTAGGCCCGAACGGGGCCGGCAAAACCACGCTCTTAAAAACCCTTTTGGGGATTGTCCGACCCACTTCCGGACGGGCCTTGATTCTCGGTCAGCCAATTGGCGATCGCTCGGTCAGGCAACGCATCGGCTATCTTCCCGAAAATGCCTACTACTACGACTATCTCACCGGCTGGGAATTCCTACAATTAATCGCCAGCATTTTTCAAATTCCCTCTTTTCTGCAAAAAAAACGCATTCCTGAATTATTGGATTTAGTGGGATTAGACCGCAAAACTGCCCAGAAAAAGCAATTGCGTCAATATTCTAAGGGGATGATGCAACGGATTGGTATAGCCCAAGCATTAATCAATGATCCAGAATTAGTCTTTCTCGATGAACCGATGTCGGGACTAGACCCTATCGGTCGCTATCAGGTGCGGGAAATTATTCAATCCCTCAAACAACGGGGGAAAACCATCTTTTTTAACTCTCATATTCTCTCCGATGTGGAACAAATTTGCGATCGCATTGCCCTGTTGGCCCGGGGAGAATTACTCTGTGTTGGTTCCCTCGAGCAAATTCTCGGTCGTGCTGATGTCTATCAGGTGATTGTTCAAGGTGGTAGGGAGGATCAACTACAGCAATGGATACTCGGTTTGCATTGGCGCGATAATTGTTGGCAGGGACAATTACAGGGAGAACCCGCTGCTTTTCTGGCTGCCCTGCCTAGTATCGATGCTCGCTTGATTAGTCTGAATTTAGCTCGTGCTTCCCTAGAAGAATTTTTTATCGACCAATTACGTCAGCGCGGTATTACCTCTAGTCAATAAGCACTCTCAGAGCAAATCCGTTGAGTATAGGCTACATATTAGGACAGGCAAAAGGCAAAAGAGGGAATAGATAATCAGTTTTTAATAACTGGATTTAGTATTAATCTACAAGGGAAGTTGCCAAAAAGGAGACGAGCGTGCGACGGGGAAGACATAAAATTTTTATCGGCATGGCCCCGGGGGTCGGGAAAACTTACAAAATGCTGGAGGAGGGGCATAGCCTCAGAAAGCAGGGAACCGACGTGGTGATCGGACTTCTCGAAACCCACGGCAGGAAAGAGACCGCCGAAAAAGCCGGGGGGTTGGAAATCGTACCGAGAAAAATCCTAGAGAAAGAGGGATTCACTCTCTCGGAAATGGATACGGAAGCGATTATCGCCCGCTCGCCGCAGCTGTGTCTGATCGATGAATTAGCCCACACGAACGCGCCTGGTTCGGAGCGAGAGAAACGCTTTCAGGACGTGGAGATAATTTTATCCCGGGGAATCGATGTTTACTCGACAGTGAATATCCAGCATATCGAGAGTTTAAACGATCTGGTCGCCCGAATCACCGGGGTGGTGGTGCGGGAGCGAATACCCGATCGAATTTTGGAGGAAGCTGATGAAGTGATCGTGGTAGATGTTACCGCTGAAACCCTAGAGGAAAGATTATTAGCGGGAAAAATCTACGCTCCCGAAAAGATCGAACAATCTTTAAATAATTTCTTTCAACGGCGTAATTTAATCGCCCTCCGGGAACTGGCCTTGCGCGAAGTGGCCGATACGGTAGAAGAAGAAGCGAGTAATTCGACCAAATTCATCGGTCAATCCTGTCCCGTTCACGAACGGGTATTAGTCTGTATTTCCACCTATCCCAACTCTTTACGATTATTACGTCGGGGAGCGCGGATAGCGGGGTATATGAACGCGGAATTTTTCGTGATTTTCGTCGATAAACCCGAGCGCTTTCTCACGAAAGAGGAGGCTTTACATATCGAAACCTGCGAACGTTTATGTCGGGAATTCGAGGGTAAATTCTTACGGATTAAAAGCTATCAGGTGGCGGCAGCGATCGCTGAAGTGGCCGAACGGGAACGGATCACCCAGATTGTGATCGGGGAGAGCCTTCAATCGCGCTGGAAGAATTTCATCAAAGGTTCTTTCACCCAAAAACTCATGCGTCTGATCTGGCAGAAAAATATCGATCTTCACATCATCGCCACCGAACCAAAAGTACCGATTAAAAACGCGCGAGCCAAGGGGGTGAAAAGGTGACTACCTGACTTGAAAGAGGTTGTGGGGTGTGGGGTGTGGGGTGTGGGG
>NZ_JAPZQJ010000269.1:0-1623 GCF_027530405.1 Microcystis sp. LE19-41.2A
TGTCAGTCTGTAGAGCGACCATAAGACCAGAACAGAGTAAATCTGTTAAGGCAGGTGCGGAACCCCGCAAGGGAAAGAAGCAGAAACCTAAATCGTGAGGTTTGGGAATCACCGTCCGTTTACGGCGGTGAGGATGTCAAGGTCAAGTAATTTCTACTACTCTCGTCTCCGACTTACCAGAACTCGGTCAATTAACCGCCAAACAAATCTCTCGCTTAGTTCCTAGAGATTCACACTTTTTGTTATCTCTAATCAAGGGTTGCGCTTGCTTTGGTTTAACCTGAGCAGTTTAGCTTTTGCTGCGCTTTTTTCCGGCTTGAGATTTTGAGTTTTACGGCAACTGCTTGAGTTTTTTTGAATTACCCCTTGACCATCAAGACAGTCGCTACACTATACTCGTTGTCAAACAGCCAAGTTATGGTTCACAATTGTGCCATTTTATGGGTAAATTCACAAACTGTCACAACCGTTAGTGAAACTTGATCAATCTTTTTCTAACATAAAAGAAAGAGAAATAAAAATGGGGTGATTGAGATGTTTTTAAGCTATCTAGGATTTATCGGATTTTGTGTGATTTTTGGAGCCTTAGTCTTACTAGCTTTTGGAATTTTACAATGGTTGCACATCCCGTCAGGAAATTTAATCGATTGGTTGATTGGGATCGCCAGTTTTTGGTGGTTGTTAGTGATTGTGACTGTTCCTTGGAACATTTATTTTGATGCCCAGGAAGTCATCGCAGAAGCAGCAATTTCTCAAGAAAAAAATATTCCCGTAGATCGGAAACAAGTTGATTATGTTAAGACAGTAGCGCGTTGGTCAATTCGGCTCGCAATCGCCTTACATTTGCTGTCAGGAATTGGACTTTATACCTTAGCAGCAACGGGAATTAGTGCAGTAGGATATGTGAGTTCCGGTGCAACTTTATTATTGACAGCTTTACGTCCGGCGATTCGGGCTTATCAATATTTAGCCGTGCGTTTGTCAATGATTCGAGAACAGATTAAGTATCCCAGAGAGGATGTAGTAGAGTTGCGCGTTCGCGTCTCTAATTTAGAGGCTAATGTGGCAATAATTAGGGAAAAACTCGATACAGAAGCAAATATACAGCAACAAGAAGTCAAAATAACTCGCCAAGAATTAGCCCGTCTGAAAGCCTTACTAGAAAAATTAGAAGCTAAAAATCAGGTTGAACATGAAACCTTATCTCAGGAAGCACAAAATGCGATCGCACAACTGACAGAAGACAGTCAATTTCTCAATCATGTACGAGAGATTATTCGCTTTTTCAAGACAGCTTAGATGAGATTAATTTCTTAAGAGATCTAACCAAGGCTGAAACCTTTACTGTTCCCTGTTCCCTTGTCTCCACAGTTAACTTTAACTTTACCTTTAAGTGGTCGGACAAAAGTAAAGTTAACCGTGGGAGTCAGGAGTCAGGAGTCAGCAAGAATTGCCAGAATTACATTTCTTAAGACAGACGAGAGCAACATCTCAATAAATGCTGGTAAGGAAGCCGAAGTCAACCTAGAAAATGAACCCGCACTCGTGAGAAAGCATCGACTTAGGTTGCACTGAGGAAGAAAATCTGCTTTAACTAAGGATATGCTTCTTCCCATCGAGATC
>NZ_JAPZQJ010000197.1:0-16881 GCF_027530405.1 Microcystis sp. LE19-41.2A
ATCTCGATGGGAAGAAGCATATCCTTAGTTAAAGCAGATTTTCTTCCTCAGTGCAACCTAAGTCGATGCTTTCTCACGAGTGCGGGTTCATTTTCTAGGTTGACTTCGGCTTCCTTACCAGCATTTATTGAGATGTTGCAAATAATTAAGGTACAACCTCAAAAGGTTGATTTCCATACCGTCGGTAAATATAGAAATCGCTATCGAGAGTGAATATTTGTTTTTGATTAAGAACTTCAGCCATGGCTACTAAAGAAGCATCTGCTAAATCCATAGGAACATCTTGATATTGTATCATTAAGGTTTCCATTCTTGTTAGTTCATCTGAATTATGATGGTGTATTACCAGTATTTCATCTACCACATAACCCCATAATTCTTGTTGTGCGAACCAACCACCATATCGACGCAATAAATACATTGCTTCGGTAAAACAAGCGCAAGTCGTGACAAGGGGGGCCGATAGCGAAGATAAAATGTCAACACAACGCTGATGATTTTTATCAGCTTCATTAATTAAGGCAATAAGTGGAGAAGCGTCGCAAAGAGTCATTGATGTAATGCTGATTAGTCTTTATCATCTAAAATATTTGTAAAAACTTCTTCTACTCGCTCAGATAAATCTGATGGCTGAAAATAAACTCGTCCAACTCTTCCTTTTAATTTTTGGTCTAGGGTTTCTGGAGTGGAAGAATTGGAAGATTGATTAGGTAGAATGGTCAATCTCACTCGCTGACCTGCTAATTTAGCACTATGCTGTAAAATTTCTTCCCAAGTCCCCTCTAAAGTGTTTTGTTCCATAGATATTGATTTGAATTTCGTTCTTTCCTCAGTGTAACAAGCAAAAGATAAAAAAACAAATTTCTAGAATTTTTTTGTCTTATTGTTTTCTACCGGGGGGAATAAAACGGATTTCAATTCTGCGTCTGCTTGCATCTGCGTCACGATTAACCGCGGCTAATTTACCCGATGGGAGGTATAACTGTCCTGCGGAAAAAGCTCGAAATTTGACGTTTTTGAGTTTACCTGTGCTTTCGATTTCTTGCACTACTGCTAAAGCGCGCATTAATCCTAAATCAGTGTTAGAACCGGGTACTAGCATTTTAACAGATTGTTTTCTGCTGGCAACCGATTCGATATTTTTATCGAGATTACTTGTCTTTTGTATTCCCTGTCCATCGGTGTGTCCAATTACTTGAATAAAGTCGATTTCTCTGTCTTTGGTAATGGTTTCGATAGCGGGAATAATGCGCTGACGAATATAGGTTTTTAAAGCGGGGTTTAATTCAGCACTTCCCGACTGAAATTTGAATTTTCCTGATTTTTCATCGATAACTATCGGGGTTGCTGTTTGCAGTTTTCGGTTAGCTTCCTCCAGTTTGCTGATGAGATTATAAGACTGAAAAAGTGCCAAGAGGAGAAATAAACTCAGAATCATGAAAGCATTGGACATTAAATCGGTAAATGCGGGATAAACATCCACCGATTTATCTTCATCCCGGTAGTAGGTACGTCTAGACATAGTTACTTATATGTTGGTGAAGTTATTCAAATAGGGTGTTAATGTCATCCTGAACATCTTTTTGAGGAGGATTAGGGATTGTCTCAAAAAGTTCTTTCATCTCATCCTTTAAGTTAGAAAATTCAGACTGAACATTTTTTTGAGTAAGATTAGGGATTGTCTCAAAAAATTTTTTAAGTTCTTCCAACTTCTTATTTAACTTATCAATGTCATCCTGAACATCTTTTTGAGGAGGATTAGGGATTGTCTCAAAAAGTTCTTTAAGTTCTTTCATCTTATCCTTTAAGTTAGAAAATTCAGAACTCATTTCGCCAATTTTCTCCAGTTCTGCTAAACATTTGTGAATTTCTCCATAGATGTGTTCAATCATTTTTTGATTCGATTTATTTTCCTTAGCGATAACTTTCTCTAACTTATCTCGCAAAGATTCTAAGTTAGCAGTTAATTGACTGGTGTTGGTGTTCACTGCGTTAATTACTTGAGAAAAATCTGATTTAAGGCTGCCAAATTGATTGGCTGTTTTCTCAATAGATTGGGAAACTGCTTTTAATTGTTCTGAGTTCTTAGTTAATTTATCATCAACTACCATCCCTAAGTTATTGCTTAAAAGGTTTAAATCAGACTGTAAGCTTTCCTTGACTTGAGTAAGTTGCTCTGTCACTGTACCAATTAACTGAGACAAGTTAGCATTAGTCACCTCTGGATTATTACTAGAGCGCTCAATGCCATGGGAAGCAGTGAGGATTTTATCGGAGGTTTGGGATAGTCTTTGCTCAAGACGATTGATAAGTTGATTGCCTAATTGTTTCGACTCGGAGTTAAAACTGTCTTGATAGGTTTTCACGGTTTCGATTAATTTTACTAATTCTCCTTGAATGTTGGATAACTTTTCTTGTTCGGTGACTGAGCGTTGCTGATTTTGTTCTAGGATTTTCTCAGAGACTTGAGTAACTTGCTCTGTCACTGTATCAATTAACCGAGACAAGTTAGCATTAGTCACATCGAGATTATTACTAGAGCGCTCAATCCCATGGGAAGCAGTGAGAATTTTATCGGAGGTTTGGGAGAGTCTTTCATCGAGACGATTGATAAATTGGTTTCCTAATTGTTTCGACTCGGAGTTAAAACTGTCTTGATAGGTTTTCACAGTTTCGATTAATTTTACTAATTCTCCCTGGATGTTAGATAACTTTTCTTGTTCGGTGACTGAGCGTTGCTGATTTTGTTCTAGGATTGTCTCAGATTTTTGATTCAAGTCAGTAATTTTTATTCCTAACTCAACCATAGTTGTCATGGAAAGCTGGAAGTCTTGAGTTAAAGAAGCTAGAGATTGTGTTGATTGGTTTAAATCTGTAGTAGAATTAGCAAACTGTTGATGAGCAGTCATTAAATCTGCGGTTGCTTGCACTAACTTATCAGCAAATTGACTACTTTCGATTTTTTCGGAAGCTTCCAGAAAACCTAGCGCACTATTTTGTAATTTTTGAGAAGATTCTTGGATATTTAAATACACTTGTTCTGCTAAATCGTTAGCTCTTTTATTACTGCTGATAATCTCCCCGATATTCTGCTCTAGTATTGCAGTGGATTGAGAAAATCTCCCTTGGGTTTCTGCTAAACTAGCGGTAAACCTTTCGATATTACCAGAGAAGTTACTTTTTTCAATTAACTCTGACGCTTGTTTAAAAAGCAGTACACTATTTTTTAGTTCCTGAGAGGATTTTGTAAACTCTCGGTTTGCTTGCGTGATAATTGGTACTTGCTCGTTAAGTTCAAAAGCTGAACGCTGAAAAGTCGTCGCACCAGTAGATAAAGTTCCCGCAGTTTCAGTTAATCTTTCACAAACCTGGGTGACTAACTTAGCTGTTTCCTGATTACCATCAGCAATTTCTTTAGCAACTTTTCCTAAAGAAGATTCTAATACTCTCGTCACCTCAGTATGAAAGTTAGTCAGAAATGCTTGCTGTTTATCCACCATGCGATTAACCGCTTTATCCAAGCGACTATTCCCTTCTACAGTCGGCTGCAAGATGTTATCTAAATAGTCTTCTAGGGAACTAATTAGATTTACTTTAGCAAGGTTGGTATTAAAGATTAAGTTAATCACAGTCAGTAAAGAACTACAAGCTAAACCAATTAAGCTAGTGATAAAAGCAATCCCCATACTTTCTAGGGGAGTTTTGAGCTTTTCTCCTAAACTTTGCACATCGACATTATTGATATCGATAAGTGTGCTGATTCCCGTCAGATTGAGAGTAATTCCGAGGAAAGTTCCCAACAAACCAAAAGCGAGGAGGAGATTGGGTAACACTCTTACAAAATAATCCCATTTCTCGCAACTGAGAGATTTAGACATGAAAGTAAATTTTTCTTCATGGTATAAACCATCTACCAAAGCTGCGGTATTAACATCATCTAGTTGACTACTGGCTATCTTAAATCTATTCTCTAGATTAGAGATAATTTTAGGTTGAACCCCGCGACTTTCTCCCCGAATTAAGCGCTTGACTTTTACAGTTGACTCTTGGAGATGTTTATAGAGAGCAATCCGGATTCCCACAGCTAAGACGGTGGGAAAAATAACCAAGACTAGAGTTAAAACAATCAGATAGGGAGGAAAAAGGTTAAGTAATGCCATGATAGTTATTGGATACCTCGAATTGTGATTGATAGAGAGAGTTGGGGGTGAATGTTTCCTCAGATAGCTGGGGAAACATCATTAAGATTGATTAATTTTATCATTCATCATCAGTGCTAACCTCTGCGGGTAAACTGGGTTGACTACTGTTATTATTTGTTCCCAGTAAAGTTTGTTGCTTTTGCTGTTGTTTGTCGAGTTTTTTCTGTTCAGCAGCACGTTTTTCTAGTTCCATTTTTAGTTGATTAACAAAACGGGTGATAATTCCTTCTTTTGCCTCCTGTCGAGTATTTCCATCTTGTCCAGCTACCTTATTTTTGTAGCGATAATTGGGGTGATGGTCGGGTAAATTTTTGACATTGTTGACAAAATAGCTGACATTCTGGAAATAATCACCCTCGTTAGTAAATAATAGGGGAGGATTAGCCAAAATCTCATTTTTTGCCTGATTAAGCAGTACCTGCAAAGCATTAATCATGTCATTACGAGAGGCAAATTGTTCTAAGGCAAGTCGCCAATTACCGCTAATGTCAATAATAGACTTATTGTTAAATAAATCTCCTTCGATGACTAATTGATAAGTATCATCCTCCTCATCGTATTCCAGTAAACCGAGAGCAATTGCGGGATAGAAAATAAACTCTAATTCCTCAATTAATTTTGCAGGTGGTGGGATAATATCAGCAAAATCTATCCTGTAATCATTGTGTAAAATGCTGATTCTCTTTTGGTCTTGATAGATTTTTTGTAACCCAGATAAATCAGTAATGATTCTTAGGGGAAACCCACCAAACTCGTAGGTAATTAGGATTTCTTCGTCGGTTTGAATTGATTCAAAAGAAGTCCCCCGATTAATATTTAAATCAGATTCAAGAGTCTTCATAAATCTTTGCATGGTGGGTGAATTATCATCCTTAGTCCCAATTAGTAATTTTTTATCTGGTTCCAAGCGATAGTAAGCATCATTAACATTTATGGGTAACATTAAATCAGCTTCTCGCAGAATTTGCGCCAAGCGTTCAGGAAAATCATGGGGTTTATATTGACCCATAAATCGCTTAATTACTGCATCAATTTTATTAGTGCTTACCGATTGAAACTGTTTCTCTATTGTTGCTGTTAGAGTCTCTTTGAGAGTTTCATTGTCAATAACAAAAGATTGGCTAAATAAACTGAATAGTGAAGCATTATAGCCTAAATTATTGGTGACTTTTTGGCTAACGGAAATGTATTGAGTTCGGGAGTTACTGTCAGGGATACAGTTATCAATATTCTCCTCTGGGAAAATACCTTCCCCAGTCATCTCGTCGAGATTTAACTGCATTAACTCCTGTTCGTATTTATCGTATTCTGTGATTAGCTGATATAGGGTTTCTTTCAGTTGTTGTATCTGCAGCATTCGACTGGAAATATGCTTGAGAATCGCTTCAACAATCTTTCTGGATTCCCCATTGATGCTGAAATTAAAGTTATGCTGAATTAATTTTTGTCCGCTTTGAACGTAGTCTCTTAACTCGGCCTTGATTCTCTCACTATTGGCATTTTTATTGAACATCTTGAAGACAGACTTTTTCCCGTTTATATCTTCGAGAGTTTGTTTGAGATTTCGCCAAATGTTATCAATTTTTTCCGAGGAATGAAACCCTTTATTATCCTGAGATAATTCCTCTAGATTCCCCTTGTAGGTATTAATCTGTACTTGTAAAGCAACCAAAAAAGATAGGCTATTTTCCAAAGAAAATTCTAAGCTATCAGGATTAAGAAGAATCTCCAAAAATTGGTCAATATCTGACTTAAATTTTTCGATTAATTTAGGTTGAGTTTGTTGGGTCAGAGTTAACCAGATTCCGCGACTGCTATCTGTTTCTCCCCCTTGTACTTTGCGAAACTCTTTTTCTAGGGATTGCTTGACGGTTTGGGGTAAATTCTCCAAATCTTGACTATTGGATATTTCTTCCTCTAGGGAATTTTTCCAAGAGGTTAAAGTCTTAGAAAAAGTTTTATTATTCTCTAGGGTTGCTTCTTCCAATCTGGCAGTAAAATAATCCTTATTACTTTGGGTACTCCAATTAGCTAGGAACTTACTTAATAACTCTTGTCCACTGGGACTTTGACCGTATCCCTCTAACCAAAATTTAATTAATTTGAGACTAAAACGATTAAGACCAATCTGCACAATTCGGTCGCGAGTAAAATAAATCCTCGCTAGTCCAAAGGACATATAACCTTGACACATCTGAAAAGGATGATTATCTTTACGAATCATCGGGTCTTTATGGTTATCCCGATTTCTTTTAATGGGGAGAGATAACTCATCGGCAAAATCCAAGAAAATCTTGTAAGCAATGACATTACATAATTTAGCTTTGTTATTAATCTGGTAATCTCCCGAAGTGCGATTAGAAACTAAGTAGGCAAAATCAAAAGGAGAACGTTTTTCATCAATGTTGACGAAATTTTGTTTATCATAACAGGCTTGAAAGGAATTACTTTCATTGGTATAATGGTCTAACTCTTTCAAAGCTGCATAGGTATTAGCTCTCATAATTGCCCCATCACCATAAAGTTTAGGACTAATTACCAAATAACCAAAGGATGTATATTCGGTGGTTTGTTGTAAAATATGACGCAAAGTGTAGGCCACATCGAGGAAAATACCGCTACCAGTTCCCCCACACAAAGAACCGACAACAAAGACATTTAAACCCTCTTGGACATTAAAACTTTGACCGTTAACTTTACCGCTAAACATAAAGGATTCATGACCAGAAGTTCGTCTTTCCGCTGCTTCAATTGCCTCTTGAATTTTTTGATAGTTATGGAAGAAAGCTAAACGACCGACGGGACGAATACCTCCCGCACCATTTTCAATGGCAGTTATTTGTTTTTTTAGTCTTGGGTCTAACCAGCTTGCAATATGGGAAAAGGGACTTTCAAAAAGGGTTTTGTGTTCAAGTTCATAGGTGAGATTGTTAACATCCTGAGCATTCATATTAATGAATACTCTTTCAGCAGCTGATAAAAGAATTTCTTCTCCGTGATAGCTATTTCCTGTGGGTAAACCCGAACCATTGAAAGCGTTTTTGTCTGTGTCAATATGAACAAAACTGACAACGGGTAGGTTAGATAACTTCCCATACTTATCAATAATAAAGCGACGAATTCTCATTAACACATCTCGACCAGTACCACCTAATCCGATGATAATTGTCCGTTTGATAGCGCGGGTTTGACTGGTGTTAGCCATGGTTTAAATCTCCTGAGTTATTTTTTGCTAATCTGAATTTGTAGGTCGAAATCTTGATGGTTATGGTGATAGGTTAAAGTCAGGTAATTTTTATCTATCTTCACCTCCTGAGTTAGTTGATTACCTCGATAAAAAATCTCTGCTTGTTTAGTGGGTTTTAGATATAACTGATTGCCGCGTCTTTCTAAATAGCAGCGAATTTCTTCCCCATGACAAGGAATGGTATTCTTATGATATTCATCACCACCGATGTTAATTCTTTCGGATGTTTTTAAAATATATTTTTGGGTTTCATTGTCATCATCATTAGATGAGACTTTAATAGTCCAAGCAGTATTTAACCGCAACCAGTGACGAATTCCCAAAATACTCGCTACTATTCCCCCAATTCCCATTAATGTAATTACCAATGCTGGCAACCATAACTGACTCAAGAGATAAGGATTAATCAAACAGGTTTCTTGTCCTCCCGGTGCGGGAGTGCAAAACTCTTGTGCTGTGGGAGCAATATCGACAACTGATAGTTTATATTTATTGCCGTTAGTGGCAGTAATTTCTTGGGTTCTTAGATTAATTGGTAGGGAATTAAGCCAGTTTTGTCTCTCCAAACTTTCGGGAGAATTAGCAAGACGAAAAGGGCTATTTTTTGGGGTTTCTATCCACTGTTGTGAAGTAATCCCCGCGGCAGTAGAAAGGGGTGCATCGGTAATCCAAACTACCGACTGGGGTTTGATAGCTTGATTGGCAGTTAAACGACACTGATTTAAGCGTGCCAGTCGGGGATAAACGTGCCATTCTGCGCGCTGAATATCGGTATTTTTAGCACTTTGGCTAGATTGCCAAGGAATTGACTTTAAAACCGCGTCTATATCTTCCCTTCCGCGAATTAAAATCGGTTCTGTAATCGGTTGAACATTATCAGCAAAGGGGACTAAATAAACGGAATCGTTATTTTTTAAACTATCGCGAATAATTTGACCGAGGCGCGTGCGTCCTTCATCATTAAAGTTAACACTGCCGGTAAGATCGATCGCTAGGATAACATCTCGTCCCTGCCAACGAGCCACCAAATCTAATCCGAGTTTTTGCCAATCGGTAAGCGGTTCCCCGGGGGATACCGTTAAACAGTCAGCACTTTTCATTTAGCCTCGTTCGAGAGTGAAAAATTGAGCTTATCCCTATTCTTCCGCCATTGTACTAAAAAAGTTAATACTTCTTAAAAGTTTTTTTCGCTTTTATTCTCGATTTGCTCTAAGTTATTGTCAATAGTAACCATAGATTAAACTAAATTTTAAAGTTCAGCTGCCCGCGCATTTAAGTGGGTGAGTGGAATTAAATATAAGATGAACGTAGGTTGGGTTGAAGCATGAAACCCAACGCCAGCATGGGTTACGCTACCGCTAACCCATCCTACAAATAATTGTGCCTCCCTACTTAAATTGCTTGTTGAGATAAGGCAAGAGGTAACAGTAAAGGGATTGGGAGAGATTCAGAGGTTAAAATGTGTCTTTTATCCTCTAACCACCTAATCCTAATTCTCGTCTGAGCAATTGAATTGATTTATCCCCAATATAATTATCACTACAGATAATTTCTGGCAGACGAATTAAATCCGATCGCACTTCATTAATCAGATTTTTAATTAAAGTATAACTCGCTTGATCACTGATAATTGTCTGGGAAGTTCGAGCTAAAACTTTTAACTTATCCGTTTCATGAATTTGGGCAGACATAACTAATAAATCATCGCCCCGTAAACTATGAATTAAAATTTCGGCCACCTTAATAATACCGGTGCTAATACTGACAATCCCCAAGCGGCTATCCGTGGGTAATTTTTTGATTAATGCCAATTCCTTGCTGTAATCGTAGATATCGATGGGAATGACTCGTAATTGAAAAGGAGCGGCAATTTCCTCCGCCACACTGATAAAATAGCGACTGGTGACAACAGTGGCAGATTTAGTATTGGCTAAAACTTGGGCTAAATCCTCCATTGCCACTAATTGGACGGGAATTTTGAGGGATTGCTCTAATTCTCTCAACATTAGTTTTCCTGCACCCAAATCGTGACGGGGAATGGTGACAAGAACTTGAGAACGACACTGCGATCGCCAATCGATTTCCGCCAGTAATAACTCGCGAATTTGCTCTAAAGTTAAACCTTGAGCGAGAAAACCAGCCAAACTCTGGCGAATTAGTCGGCCTATTTCTGGATTTTGTTCCAATAGGGGCGAACCCAATAAATTATCGTTTTCATGCCCGCGAGCCTTGACATAAATCCCCGAACCTGCTATGGATTCCACTAACCCATCGTCTTCCAGTTGTTGATAAATTTTACTTATCGTATTACGGTGTAATCCCGTGATCATAGCTAGTTGACGGGTACTAGGTAAACGATGTCCCGGTGGATACTGACGAGAGGCGATAGCGAAGCGAATTTGGTCAAATAATTGCTTAGAGGCGGGTATTTCACTGTCTGGCTGGATTTGGAACTGCATCGGATCACTTCGCTCACAAACTACTTTCGCTGATGCCCATTCTATCATTAGACCTCCGGCAACAATCGGATATCTTCCCCGATCTGAGGGGTCTTCGAGGCAGTATTCAGGAGCCAGAAGCAGCAAACACCAAGATATTATTTATTTAAACTAGAAAAGCCACTTTTTTGTTTAAAAATAGTTAAAACAATCATTTTAATCCGTCCCCGAAATCCCACTCATGGGGTAGATAGTCAATAGCTGATTAAGGGGATTGATCCTCGTGGAGAAGTTTTAAGCGATCGCTCAAGGTTTTGGTTAAGCGGACAGTTTCCCGTTTTAGCGAATTTTGTTGATAATCAAGCACATTAATCCCTTGACCGATGTTTACTGTCGCTTCGCTTCCCCATCCGGGGTAAGGCTGATTATAACTAATGCTTACCGGCAAAATCTTGATATCTGCATCGGGTTTCATGGTCTTAACTTCCAACGCGATCCGCGCTACCCCCGGTTTAAGAGGATGAACCACTCGATCGCGACAGATACCCCCTTCCGGAAAAATCGCCACCATTTCCCCCGCGGCCAAAAGTTCGACGCTATGAACCAGACTACCCATACCGGGGTGATCGGTGTTGACGGGAAAACCCCCCAAACGTCGGATAAACCAACCTTGCACCCCTTTCATCTCGTTAGCGGAAACCATAAAGCGCAAATCGCGTCTACTAACTAAGCGTCCCACCGCGTAGGGTAAAATCAGCGCATCCCAACGGGACCGATGGGTAGGTGCAAGGATGACCCCCCCCGTTAGGGGAATATTTTCCTGGCCCGTAACCGTTATTTTGCCGAAAAAAGCCGGTAAAACCAGATAATTTCCCAGAAAATAACAAAAGCGAATTAAACAGGGATTAATTCGGGAATTGACAGCAGGACTTTTTCTAATGGTGAGGGACTCGTCAACGATAGTGCTTTGAGACATCCGATTGTTAGGAAAGATCGAGACTTTCTGACCACTTCTACTTTAGTCTAGTTGTCTGGGGGGTCGCCATCTTGTCCTGACCAGTTCGGCAATTGTCTTGTGAGATTAATAGACCTCTTGCATAATTAGGGTTTGCGGCAAAAAGTTCTTCCTGGTGGCAGGGTGTGGGGTGTGGGGTGTAGGGTGTAGGGAAGGAAACCTCTTTCATCTGTGGGGGTGAAAATTGTTTCATCGGGACTGACTACTGGCTACTGACTCCTAACCCTAACAACAATTTTTGATTTTTACAAGAGGTCTAAGGGTTAGGATTGGGGTTGTACTCCCGATCCTACTGGTGCGATCGAGTTTAATTGCAAAGAGGGATGATCTTCTTTGACTTGCTGTAAATTCCACTCATTTTTGAATAATAAGACGGGACGGCCCCAGTAATCTTTGACAGTTAAAGTATTAAAGAGTTTACCTGCTTTTTCTAAAGCGGCCCAACCCCCGGCTACCCAACGGGCTAAACTATAGGCTAGGGGTTCGAGGGTAGTTTCGACTCCGTACTCGCTTAAAAGACGGAATTGCACCACTTCAAACTGTAATTGACCGACAGCGGCTAAAATCGGGTCGCGTTTAAATTCATCGATCGAGGATAATATCTGTACGGCCCCTTCTTCCTGTAATTCCGAGACTCCTTTTTGAAACTGTTTGAACTTGGAAGGGTTAGGATTTCTGAGATAGGCGAATAATTCTGGAGAAAAACAGGGAATACCTTCGTATTCGAGCTTTTTACCCATATAAATTGTATCACCGATCGCAAAGACCCCGGGGTTATTCAATCCGATCACATCTCCGGGATAAGCTTCTTCAATAACTGCGCGATCTTGAGCAAAAAGTTTCTGAGGACGGGATAAACGGATAGTTTTACCAGTTCTAGCGTGGTTTACTACCATATCCTTCTCGAATTTCCCCGTACATACCCGCACAAAGGCTACCCGGTCCCGATGTTTGGGATCCATGTTTGCTTGCAGTTTGAAGACAAAACCGGTGAAATCGGGATAGGTGGGATCAAGGACTCCTAGGGAGGAATTGCGTCCTCTGGGTGGCAATCCATAGTCGAGGAAGGATTCTAGGAATAATTTCACCCCAAAATTGGTCATGGCGCTACCAAAAAAGATCGGGGTCATTTCTCCTGCGTGGACTGCTGGCAAATCCAATTCTGCACCCAATTCCGAGAGTAGTTCTATATCCTCTTTTAACTGGTAATACAGGTCTTTTTCGAGATGATCCTCAATTTTGGGGTCGCCAAGCTCGATCACGGTTTCCTGCGCCTCCTGAGAGCCGTGGGAGCGACGTTCAAACAGGTGTATGGTTCGGGTGGCCCGATCAAAAACTCCCCGAAAGCGATCGCCAATTCCGATCGGCCAATTGACGGGATAGGTCTGTAATCCTAATTCTCGCTCGATTTCGTCCAATAAATCCAGAGGTTCGCGGCCGGGCCGATCCATTTTGTTAACAAAGGTAAAGATGGGTAACTGCCGCAGTTTGCACACTTCAAAGAGTTTTCTCGTTTGGGGTTCCAAACCTTTGGCCGCGTCGATTAACATCACCGCATTATCGGCAGCGGCTAGGGTACGATAGGTATCTTCGCTAAAATCTTGGTGGCCGGGAGTATCGAGGAGATTAATCTGAAAATCACGATAATCGAACTGTAAAACCGTGGAAGTAATCGAAATTCCCCGTTGTTTTTCCATTTCCATCCAGTCGGAGGTGGCCTTGCGTTGGTCGCGTCTTGCTTTGACTGCACCCGCTTGATGGATTGCACCCCCGTATAGTAACAGTTTTTCGGTCAGGGTGGTCTTTCCCGCGTCAGGGTGGGAGATAATGGCAAAATTTCGCCGTTTTTCCAAGACAGCTTCGCCGGTTTCTAGTTCTTTTTCAATTTCGGTCGTCATTCTAATTTTGATCGCTTTCCTATCTTTCTATTCTAGTTTAGCTGGGGAGTTAGATATCTTTATGGCTCTGATTCTAGGTTAAACTCAATCCGGCTCTGTAAAACCATTTCTGCAATTACCGCTCCTCCTTTACCTTGAGCTAAAACCCGCTCAAAACGGTTGATTAATTCGGGAATATTGATCACTTCCTCTACCGATTCTAGATATCTTTCGACAATTGCCCTGATCTTGTATCTTATCTTAGCTTGCTCCGCAACTTTTTCTAAAATTTCCTCGCAAGTCTGCTCGGTTTTAACCACAAAAGTAATGGGATATTTTTGCACTTTATCAATATCTAAAAAATATTTATCAGCAGCTATCGTTTCCGTAACTTGAAAAAATCGACCTAGGGGTTTCATGACAAAATCTATCCCCCCGTCATTGGCATTTGTTCGACCAGTTTTATATAAAAGTAAGTATTCAGAGTTTAAGCGTTCAGGCGACCATCCCCAATATATTTTCTGTTCCCCATAATACTCTTTAAGAATTGCATAACTGACAATCTCAAAAACTCTAGCATCAATGTTTGGTCTGAGTAAACTCCGAATAAATTCAATGGCTTTCTGGGGATCTTGCTGTTGAATATCAATCATCTGTTGACAATAGCTGATAAATTGATTAAATGCTTTTTGTCTTGTTTGCACATAGGCATCAATTATATCTATAATCACTGGCGCAATATTAACTTGATTACCCTCTAGATAAAACTTAATTAGATTCTCATTAATCCAGTATCTATTGGTTTTAACATCTCTAATTATCGGCAGATAAGATAAGGTGGGAAAATATTTGTTAAATTCCTGATTTAATCGATGATTGAGAGCATGATTTTGTAATTTATCGCCAAAAGGAAGCTCCCTTTGCCTGCGAAAAAGTGTCATATACTGAGCGCCTTGATACTCGTCGTATCCATACTTAAGATGAAACTCATTATTAATATAGTCTTCCACTAAAACATAAATGGCATAATGGTTAGCCAATCCTGCTCGGGATTTAGAACCTCGATTAGCGGCTCTAGTTTTAATGTTCAAATATTGCAATAACTCACTAGCATTTAAAATACTATTTCCCTGATTGGGAAAGTAATTATCGATAATTTTAATAATTATCTTGGTGAATTCATGCTTTACTATCGACATCGAAAAGACTCTCCTGTACAAAGTTAGATTCTTGTTTATTTTCGCTTTTTCTACTATAGCTTTTTTGAGGTGGTAGTAACTTTTCTTCCTTGTATTCTTGCCATCCGAGAATCCGTCGAAGACCAATTTTTAAATACTCCTCTTGTAATTCTATACTAATAGAAATTCTTCCCAAACGTTTAGCTACAGCTGCAGCTGTAAAAGTTCCTGCAAAGGGATCAAGCACAATTCCACTCTTGTCAGTGCTGGCCAAAATAATTCTTTCTAGCAATGATTCAGGTTTTTGTGAGGGATGATTTTCGTATTCATCCATGCGATATCTTACCCTAGGGAAATACCAGACATTGCCCGGTACTTTCTCTGTATTGTATTGACTGGGAATCGCTTTTCTATAATCAATTAGTTTTCGTTTTGCTCCGGTTTTTGCTTCTATCTTAATATCCTTTGAATTAAAAGTGTAATTATTTTTATCTTTCACACAGTGAAGTATTGGTTCATACATCGAACCAAAGTATTTTGTTGCTTGTACTCCTGAACTATCATAATGCCAGATAATGCGACTAAGAATCGTCATTTTTTGTCTTAAGTAAAGATCAAAGTAAGGCATTGCTTGAGTGCTGGCCATAACATATAATGTTCCCTGGGGTTTCAAGATACGAAGACACTGATCAAGAATTTGATTTGCCCAATTTATATAATCATTTTCCGATTCCCATTTGTCGTAAAAATCGGCAAAATGCTTACCTATATTATAGGGAGGATCGAGAAAAATTAGATCTACAGAATTAGAGGCAATCTCACTGGATAAAATCGGCAAAGAATCACCATGAAATATAACTTGTTCATCAGCTTCGTATCGTTTAAACATGATCATTTTTTCAATTTAAAGTAGTTAGATTTTTACTAGGAAATGTGTCAATTTTTAACCTCCTTAGCAATTAGTATAGTTTACAGACTTTCTCATAAAAATGAAGTATAACCTAATTTGGTATTGATGACCGACTTCTGACGACCGACTCCCCACAACAAAAACTTGGATTTTTAAGCCTTTAAATATTTTAAGATGAGTCAGTATCCCGCAGTCTAATAATCGGGACGAATTATTTCTAGTAAATTTCTAGCCACTGCTTCCACTACAGTTATAGGAACAGCGTTTCCGAATTGTTTTTTAGCGATAGCTGACTGTGGATGATAGATAAAATTATCGGGGAATCCTTGTAATTTACGCGCATCTTGGGGAGTAATTTCTCGAAACTTTTTGGGTTTATAGATTTTCTTTAAAAACAATTGTTTGTATTCTTGGGGATGAGTAGCGGTAATTGAAATAGTAGCAATATAATCTTTAGCACCCGTAGCGGTTAGGGTAGAAATAATATCGGCCGTCGGTAAAATAATCCGATAAATGCCGTTAATTCCTGTCATATTTTTCGAGTTAATAAATTCATACTTACCCTCCTGCGTTTGCCAACAAATACCGAGAGAAACTAACTGATTTAGTTCCTCGATTTTTAGGTCGTGTATAATTTCCAAAAAAGCAGAAAAAGCCACGGGATGACCATCTTTTTCGCCATACTTTTTACTGCGTCTTAATTTCAGCAAAGCTAAACAGATACTTTTTTGTCGTTCCGTAGTTTTGATAATATCCCAAGAATGAATAGTTGTGTGGCCATTTCTTAAATCAGAAAAAATAAAGAAGTCATTTAATTCATCTTCTTTTTGAAAACGAGTTCTCGATGGAGGAACAAAACCATTAAATAAAGTATCTGCTGATAACTTAACTTTCTCGACGGGTTGAATATTTTTGATGTCTTCTAAAATATCTAAAACCTTGGGATGGATACCCAAAGGTAAAGGAAATTTAAACCGCTCATAGTTATCTATATTTTTTCTAATTCCTACGATAAAAACTCTCTCGCGATTCTGGGGTAAACCAAAATCGTAGGCATTTAATAACTGCCAGTAAACTTGATAACCACAGCTGGTTAATTCATCGATAATTAATTGTAAATTCTCCCGATTGCGAGGACTAGCCAACCCACTGACATTCTCGAAAATAAAGCTTTTGGGTTGACTTTTCTGGACTAATTTAATCACATCAAACCAGAGTTTTCCCCGGGGATCCTCAAATCCCCGTAAACATCCCGCCACCGACCAAGGTTGACAGGGAACGCCGCCGACAATAAGATCCAGATTATCGGGTAAATTGCTAATTTTACTCACATCTCCGAAAGCAATTTCATCGCTGTTGAGATAGCTAATAAAATTTTGTTGATAAACTTGGATGGCCTGTTGATCAATTTCTGAATAGCCTAAACAACGTCCCCCCAATTTCTCCAAAGCGATTCTAAAACCACCGATTCCCGCGAATAAATCGATAAAACGATACTGGGGATGGGTGATAACTAGATGTAGGGGTAATTGGGTTTGTGTGCTGACTTTAACTGTGGTTTTCAAGGGTAAATAATTCCTTTTCACCATCTGGGAAGATGTGTGTCTGTATTAATTATTTTAGTATAACTTAAGAGTTTTTTCTAGGTATTTTCAGCCGATCGAGGCACGACAATAATAGACCTCTGACCCACATTCCGCACTTCCAATTGTAGTAAGCTGTACTGAATTTAAACTGCGTATTCAAAATTTTAGTACAAATGCTCAAACTTCCTCTCCCTGCTCCTTCTCCCTTGCAGTCTTAACGAGCAATTTAGATAGGGCTTGCTGAATAAATCTAAAAACCTTGTTGGATAAGGCTTTTAGACTTTTTTTCCCTGAAAAAGTGCCTACCATTGGAGTGATTGGGGGGAAAATTTAGGGATTTTTTCCCTGAAAATTAGGTAATTGACCACCTGAAAATGGGTAAAACCCCACACCCCACACCCCACACCCCACACCCTGCCCCCACGAAA
>NZ_JAPZQJ010000439.1:0-7461 GCF_027530405.1 Microcystis sp. LE19-41.2A
CCAAACCTGCTATGTGTAGGTGAAAACAATTTTAGCAAGGGTGTATTTTTATTTGTTTCCTTTTTTGGGAAGATGGTTTTGGTATTTTGGATGTGGGTTTGTGGGGTTGTGGGGATGTGGGGATGTGGGGTAGTGGGGGGGAGAATAAATAACAGCAATCTCCTGAATTCAGAAGTCAGAATTGAGACTTACGAATTCTAACTTCTGACTTCTACGGCATCGGTATCAACGGCATTGGTTGGGGAAGAAACCTCGGTTTGATTCTTTACTGTCCCCGGACGGCGATTGCGATAATCAAGAACTAATCGCGATAATTCCGTGGTTAAAAGGGTGAGGACAATACCATCATCGATCCAACCAATAATCGGGAAAACGTCAGGAGAAATATCGAGGGGGCTAAACAGATAAACCATAGTTCCCAGAATGATAATCCAACGATATTGGGGGTGAGTGATTTTGCTGCTGTACCAGTTGTAAAAAGATTCAACAATCGGTTTCATTAATTTGTCCTCGTTGACGGCGATAATTTAATTTTGTCAGGTTGTCCCTGGGGCTGATAGTGAGGTTTTACCCCCATTATCTAGGGTGATATCCGCTAATTAATCAAAAAAAAATGCCCAGAAGAAAATTCACCTTTAGGGATGAGCCTGAATTATTAAGCTAAGACGTATTTAGGGCTTGCTGAAAAAGTTTTTCGGTGGTGGCAGGGTGTGGGGTGTGGGGTGTGGGGTGTGGGGTGTGGGGTTTTATCGATTTTCAGGTGGTCAACTACCTAATTTTCAGGGAAAAAGTCCCAGAATTTTCCCCCCAATCACTCCAATGGTCGGCACTTTTTGAGGTCAAAAAAGTCTAAAAACCTTATCCAACAAGGTTTTTAGATTTATTCAGCAAACCCTATTTAAACCGCTTATTCTTAATGATCAGCCGAATTTCCTCCAATCCCTTTACTGTTGCCTCTTGCCAGAGTGTCTCTCGCCTCGTCTCAACAAGCAATTTAAATTATGAACAGCTTATTACTGGATGCTTAAGAGGGGAGATAGTGGCATCTTTATCCCCTATAATAGGCGATAACAAACTAATCAATTATCTGCCAGTTTAAGGATGGAAACCCTCTTTCATCTAGTTACTTTTGCCTTTGTCTTCGCTTGTGGTGCCTCGGTGGGCAGTTTTTTAAACGTGGTCATCTATAGATTACCTAAGGGGATATCTCTAGTTTATCCCCCTTCCCACTGTCCGAAATGTCACCATAGGTTAGGTAAAAGCGAGAATATACCTGTTTTAGGCTGGTTATGGCTAGGGGGTCGCTGTCGCTGGTGTAAAACCCCGATTTCTGTCCGTTATCCAGCGATCGAAACTTTTACCGGTTTATTATTTTGTCTGGTTTTAGGAGATTTTAGCTTTTCTTGGCAGACCCTCGGCTATTGGATTCTCCTCAGTTGGTTATTAGCTTTAGCTTTGATTGATTTTGACACGATGACGCTTCCTAACTCCCTCACCCAATCGGGATTAGTTTTAGGGATAGTTTTCCAAACTCTTTTAGGTTGGCAAAATAATCAAAGTGCTATCTATCTCTTTTCAGCGATCGCTAGTGCGGTTTTAGGAGTCTGGTTATTTGATCTGATCCGGTGGGGGGGAAGTTTTGCCCTCAGACAACAGGCCATGGGGGGAGGGGACGCGAAATTAGCGGCCATGATCGGTGCTTGGTTAGGATGGCAAGCATTATTAGTCACCGCTTTTTTGGCCTGCGCTATCGGGGCGGCCATCGGTATGACGGGCATTTTTCTCGGTAAAATGGGGAAAAAACAAGCTATACCCTTCGGGCCATTTCTTGCCCTCGGCGCTCTGATGAGTGTCTTTTGGAGTGATAAGATCATCTCAGCCTATCAAACCATTTTTTTCCCTTTCTTGTAAAAAAGTTATCCTGTAATTAAATCTTGATACAATAGTCTTCCGTGTCTTGGATCACCATTAGAACACCCCCCAGTCTAGGGTAAGCCGATTGGCTACAGGAAATGCTCAAAGCTCACGACATCCCCAGTCGCGTTATCGCTATTGGCCTTGGTATTTATTGCGGCCAGGGGCATCAGGCCGCCCTACAAGTGCGTCCCCAAGATCGCTGGACAGCACTTTTGTTATTAAGTCCCCTAGAAGAAAGTCGATAAATTATCTTTATTTTAAACTATGTCTCTATTTGATTGGTTTGCAAATCGCCAAAAAACAGAACCCAAGGTTCAACAACAACAGGAACGAGAAATAGCCGATGGTTTATGGACAAAATGCCCCAATTGCGGCGTTTTGTCCTATACGAAGGATTTATTAGCTAATCAACTGGTTTGTCTCGATTGCGGTCATCATAATCGGGTGGAAAGTGAAGAAAGAATTCGCCAGTTAGTGGATGCTAATACTTGGAATTGCCTCGATGAACAGATTCGACCGACGGATCCGCTCAAATTTCGCGATCGGAAAAGTTATAGCGATCGCATCCGAGAAACCCAAGAAAAAACCGGTCTGACGGATGCTGTCCGGACGGGAACGGGGACGATCGATGGTTTACCCTTCGCTTTAGGGGTGATGGACTTCCGTTTTATGGGGGGTAGCATGGGATCGGTGGTGGGAGAAAAACTCTGTCGTTTGACGGAAGGCGCTACCGATGAAAGTTTACCCCTGGTGATTATCTGCGCTTCTGGCGGGGCGAGAATGCAGGAGGGAATGTTAAGTTTAATGCAGATGGCCAAGATTTCTGGCGCTCTTAACCGGCATCGGGAGGCAAAATTACTCTATATTCCCGTCTTGACTAATCCCACCACGGGAGGAGTCACGGCCAGTTTTGCCATGTTGGGAGATATTATTATCGCTGAACCGAAGGCTACTATCGGTTTTGCCGGTAAACGGGTAATTGAACAGACTTTGCGCGAGAAATTGCCGGAAGGTTTCCAAACATCGGAATACTTGTTAAAACACGGGTTTGTCGATGCGATCGTTCCCCGTACCCATCTCAAGAAAACCCTCGCTCAATTAATTAGTTTACATCAGCCCTTTTTCCCCTTGTTATCCCCCCTCAACAGTCATCATCCATACAGTCAACCGGAGTTAATCCCTCTGAAAACAGCCCAAGGTCAAACAACAGTTTAATCTGTGTAAGACGGCACTGGAGTGGAAAGTCTGAGCATTTGTACTAAAATTTCCCGATCGGCAGTTTAAATGTAGTACAGCTTACTTAACTGGGTTGACAATGATCGCAAAGTCCAAAAAATTCGAGAGTGTGGTAATAAACCTTGAATTGGTGGGATTTTTCGAGTTTTTCTGCCAATTCGTGAACGGGACACTCATTAAAGACGATAGACCGACCGCAATGAATACAGGTAAGATGGTGTTGATCCTGCTGAACGGAACTGTAGAGGGATTCTCCTGTGGCTAGGGTTCTCACCTGGACTGCACCCTGTAGTTTTAGGGATTCTAGGGCGCGGTAAACAGTGGCTAACCCCATATTTTGGTCACGCTGACGGAGTTCCACAAACAATTCTTGAGCGGATACTGCCCGATTTAAGGTTTTGAGTAAGTGGATAATGCGCTCTTGCGATCGGGTGCGTTGGGATTTCATATCAAAAAGGTCAGCGATCAAAGTTAATTCTATGCCAAAAAATTATCAGTGCTGTATTTATGTTACTCTGCGCCCCTCGGTGCTCGATCCGGCGGGTACGGCGGTAGAGTCGGGATTAAAGCAATTAGGTTATGATACTGTGGCTGGGGTGCGAATTGGTAAGTATATTGAGCTTACCGTGACAGCAGCGGACGAAACCAGCGCTCGCGCTCAATTGGCTCAAATGTGCGATCAACTATTGGCTAATCCTGTAATTGAAAATTATCGCTTTGATTTGCATTGTCAGGAGATAGGGGATAGGGGATAGGGGATAGGGGATAAGGAAATGGGGAAATTCACCCAATACCCCAACACCCATCTGATGAGAGCTTTCTGCACAATGAATTAACCAAGTTAAAAATTATGAAGTTTGGGATTATTGTTTTCCCTGGATCGAATTGCGATCGAGATGTGGCAACGGTGACGGAGGGGATTTTTCAGCAACCCACCCGCTATATTTGGCATCAAGAGACGGATTTAGGGGATTTGGATGTGATTGTGGTGCCGGGGGGATTTAGTTACGGCGATTATTTGCGCTGTGGTGCGATCGCTCGGTTTTCGCCGGCGATGAAAACTGTCCGAGAAGAAGCCGAAAAAGGTAAATTAGTTTTAGGCATCTGTAACGGTTTTCAGGTACTAACGGAAATTGGGCTGCTACCTGGTGCGTTAATTCGTAATCGCGATTTACATTTTATCTGCGATCGAGTGCCGGTAAAAGTGGAAAATAATCGATCTGTCTGGACGCGAGGTTATCAACCGCAACAGGTGCTTAATTTGCCGATTGCTCACGGGGAAGGGCGTTATTATGCCGCAGAAGATACGTTAAAATCTCTGGAGGATAACGGACAAATTCTCTTTCGTTACTGTACTGCCACAGGAGAGGTAAATGAGTCGGGAAATCCTAACGGTTCGTTAAATAATATTGCAGGAATTAGCAATAAAGCAGGAAATGTGCTAGGAATGATGCCTCATCCCGAACGCGCCGCCGATCTGATGCTCAATTTGACCGATGGGAGTCTGTTATTTCAGGAGTTGATCAATTGTTGTTGACTAGACCTCTTGTAAAAATCAAAAATTGTTGTTAGGGTCAGGAGTCAGTAGCCGGTCGTCAGGAGTCAGGAGAATTAAAAATGAATAATAATCAATTAAATGGTCTATTTACCGACTTTAGGCAATTTAATCCTTATTTTTGCCCTTTTTCAACCCTCAAGTAGTTGGGTTTTTGGGGTTTTGGGGTTTTAGTTGAAATTTCCCTGATAACTGATAACTTACCCACTGATAACTTACCCACTGATAACTGATAACTGATAACTTACCCACTGATAACTGATAACTGATAATCCTGTGGCTGTTTTAAAAGATAATCGGGCTACCGTCCAAAAAGTTCTCTGGATCACCCTACTGCTGAACATTTTGGTTATGGCGATCAAAGCGGGGGTGGGTTTGAGGATTGGTGCTTTAAGTCTGCAAGCGGATGCTCTCCATAGTGTCACCGATAGTGCCAATAATGTCTTGGGATTAGTAGCGATGCGGTTTTCCTCTCCCTATCCAGATCGAGATCATCCCTACGGACATCTGAAATACGAAGCGATCGGAGCTTTAGCGATCGCCGCATTTTTGGGGATTGCCTGTTTTGAAATCTTGCAAGGGGCGGTCATGAGTATTATCAAAGGAGGCAAACCCGTCGAGATTGCAGGTCCTGAGTTATGGCTATTAATTATCGTTTTAGGGGTGAATATTTTTGTCACCTATTATGAAAGATCGGTGGGGCAGCGTGTCGGTAGTGCGATTTTGATTGCCGATGCTCGTCATACCATGAGTGATGTGTGGGTGACAATTACGGTTTTATTGGGTTTAGTCGGGGTTTGGGTGGGCAATACGGCTAATATTCCCCAATTACAATGGTTAGATGTGATTTTGTCCTTTCCCGTCGCTTTTTTGGTGTTTAGCAGTGGTTGGAAAGTCCTGATGGAGAATTTACCTTTGTTAGTGGATGAAATGGCGATCGCTCCTGAGGTGATTCATCAAATTGTCCTGGAGGTGCCGGGGGTGCTTAATTGTCATGCGATTGCGTCTCGGGGAGTGGTGGGAAGACAGGTATTTATAGAAATGCACCTAGTTGTCTCCGCTCAAGATGTGGAAACTGCTCACGCAATCACGGAAGCGGTGGAAGCAAGATTAAGCCAACAATTTAGCCCTGTGAGAATTTTAATTCACGTTGAACCGCCGGATTATCACTCTGATCGGATCACTTTTGATGAAGAAGTGTGAAGCAAAAAAGCCTAAAATAAGTAGCGAACTTTTGCTAGAGGTGGCCATGACGACGGAGAATCAAGCTAGAAGCATAGTAGTTACTGGTGGAGCAGGATTTATCGGCTCGAATTTTGTTCATCATTGGTGCGAGAATTATCCTGAGGATCGTGTAATTGTTCTTGATGCTCTTACCTACGCGGGCAATTTGAATAATTTAGCGACACTGAAAGATAGAAAGAATTTCCGTTTTCTGCAAGGGGATATCTGCGATCGAGCTTTAGTTGATGAATTATTTGCCGGTGAAAATATCGATACAGTTGCCCATTTTGCTGCCGAATCCCATGTGGATCGATCGATTCTTGGACCTAGGGCTTTTGTGCAAACTAATGTGGTGGGAACTTTTACTCTATTAGAAAGTTTTCGGCAACATTGGTTAAGTAATCATCAACCCGATAACTATCGTTTTCTGCACGTTTCCACCGATGAGGTTTATGGCAGTTTAGGAGTAGATGCTCCGGCTTTTACCGAAACTACTCCCTATGCTCCTAATAGTCCCTATTCTGCCTCAAAAGCGGGGAGTGATCATCTAGCGAGAGCTTATTTTCACACCTACGGAATGCCGACAATTATTACTAATTGCTCTAATAATTATGGTTCCTATCATTTTCCCGAAAAGTTAATTCCTTTGATGTGTATTAATATTCTTTTGGGTAAACCTTTACCCGTTTATGGTGATGGTCAAAATGTTCGAGATTGGTTATATGTTCGGGATCATTGTCAAGCTTTAGATACAGTTATTCACAAAGGCAAAGCGGGAGAAACCTATAATATTGGCGGAAATAATGAGGTAAAAAATATCGATTTAGTCAGGATGTTATGTGAGTTAATGGATGAATTAGCTCCCGATTTACCCGTGAAACCTGCTCAGAATTTAATTACCTTTGTTAAGGATCGCCCCGGACATGATCGCCGGTATGCTATTGATGCCAGTAAAATTCGCACTGAATTAGGTTGGCAACCTCAAGAAACGGTAGAGGGGGGATTAAGAAAAACCATTCAATGGTATCTCGATCATCGGGATTGGTGGCAACCTTTGTTATCCAAAGAATATCAAGAGTATTATGGGAAAGTTTACGGTTAGAGAGGGGTAAAAACTAGACCTCTTGTAAAAATCACAAATTGTTGTTAGGGTTAGGAGTCAGTAGCCAGTAGTCAGGAGTCAGGAGAATTAAGAATGAGCATTAATCAGTTAAATGGTCTATTTAGGGCTTGCTGAATAATGGTAAAACCCTTTTAAAATAAGGCTTTTGACCTGTTAAAGTCCGATGTTAGTGCTGCGAAAATAGGATTGGGACTTTCAAAAACCTTGCATTATCCTTCTTTTATTAAATCGCTTGTTACAAAAAAAAAGGGCAAAAAAGCCTGACACGACTGGCTACTGACGACCGGCTACTGAATCCTACCCCCAGGAAAAACTTTTTCAGCAGACCCTATTTACATATTTTATGCGATTTAATCCTTATTTTTGACGTTTTTGAACCCTCAAAAATTAATTATGCAAGAGGTTT
>NZ_JAPZQJ010000254.1:0-1207 GCF_027530405.1 Microcystis sp. LE19-41.2A
CCTAAGACAGTGAGTTCTTTTCTTCTTCCGTGAATTCTAGGTTAATCATGTTTTTAATGAGTGCTTTGCTTCTAATTATGACTCTTAAACTATATTATTGTCCTTGAGTAAAAAATGCAAGTTGTAGCCGTGCAAAGTATAGTGCAAGAAAATAGGATTGGGACTTTCAAAAACCTTGCATTATCCTTTTTATAGTACATTAATTGGTACAAAAAACAAGGGCAACAAAGCCTGAAACGACCGGCTATTGACGACCGGCTACTGACTCCTACCCCCAGGAAAAACTTTTTCAGCAGACCCTAATTATTAAATTGGTGCGTTACGCTTTGGCTAACGCACCCTACTGGACTGTTTCAGCTAAAATAGGGCAATAGATTTCGGCTTAAAGTCTTAGATTATAGAATTTATAGCATTTTTCTAATACACCAAATTAGCTGAAACAATCCACATAGTTTTGTCATAACTACCGCTCACCAAAGTCTTGCCGTCGGGACTAAAATTAGCAACATCTCAATAAATGCTGGTAAGGAAGCCGAAGTCAACCTAGAAAATGAACCCGCACTCGTGAGAAAGCATCGACTTAGGTTGCACTGAGGACGAAAATCTGCTTTAACTTAAGGATATGCTTCTTCCCATCGAGATACCTGAAAGCGAACGCACCCCCTTGGTCAACTGGTTGCTGAACCTGGTGGCCGAGCAAAAACAGGTGATTAAGAATCAGGGAAAAACTATAGCTGACCTAGAGAGGAAGGTAGCGGGGCTCGAAAAGCAAGTCAAGAGCCTCGACGAGGAACTTAAAGCCGCCAAGAAACTGAAGAGCCGGCCTAAAATCAAGCCCAGTACGCTCAACCAAGAAAAAAAGACCCCACAAGAGGGGGAGAAACGAGCCGGTTCCGAGAAAAGGAGTAAAAAGACCAGCTTTGTCCCAGATCAAGAGCGGCTCATAAGCTAAAACGCACTTAAACCACCTAAAATAGAAATAGTAATTTTAGAAAAATCCTACTTATGCCAGCCAAAGATTTCCTAGATTTAGAAGAAAAGAAAAACTTACAAAAAGCTCTTAAAGAAGAAGAAAGAGCAGAAGTTAGGGAAAGAATTTTAATGTTTCTATTTTAGGTGGTTTAAGTGCGTTTTAGCTTATGAGCCGCTCTTGATCTGGGACAAAGCTGGTCTTTTTACTCCTTTTCTCGGAACCGGCTCGTTTCTC
>NZ_JAPZQJ010000683.1:0-9083 GCF_027530405.1 Microcystis sp. LE19-41.2A
AAATCCTTATCTGGCAAGAGACTTAATTGATTAGTTCGCTCTAGATAAGAAATAATTGACAAAAATCGCTAAATGCCTTTCTATATAAGGGTTCCATCCCTTATAACCCCCGTCCATTGCATAACACAAACCGAAGAGCCATATTCTCCTGGGACAATTCTTGGGGGACGCAGACCCAATGTTCTCTGGCTCCCAGGTCAATTCCCGCCGCCTTGGCATTGATGATATTTAACTTCTGGTCACTACTTTGGGTTTTTGGGGACTTGTTTCGGGATTTGGTCATGGCTTTGTTGGCTCCGAGTTATGATCGGGGAAGTACCCTGGTTCTAGGAAGGGTTTTTTACTTGATTCTCGACCACGGGTTCACGAGTTAATCCTCGTCTCGGCAATTCTTTTTTCCTCTTTCCTAGGGACCTTTGCTGATAATCGGGTCTAATGACACCATTGTTACTCCGGTTTGAGTTCAGGATACTTCCAGATTTATAAGATCAGGGCTTCCCCCTAGTTTCTCTTTTTCTTTTTAGGGCGCTTTGCGTCCTTCAGGAGCTAATAACTGATAACTGATGCTTACTCCCTTTGATTCCCCCAGATCTTTACATTGGCAGCAAAGCTTGCGATCACCAATTATTCGTCAATTGGAGATATTTAGCTTTACAACGCAGTTTTTGACTTTTTTGCTCTGGGATCGTTTAACGGGGGCTAATAGGGGCAAAAAACGGCAAAGGAGAGCGAAATGGTTAGTAGATCGCCTCATGAATTTAGGACCAACTTTTATTAAAATTGGACAATCTTTATCGACGCGAGCAGATTTAATTCCGCTCGAATATATCGAACAATTAACCCAATTACAGGATCGAGTTCCCGAATTTAATAGTCAAGAAGCGATCCGAGTTATCGAAACAGAATTAGGACAACCCCTAGATAATTTATTTGCAAGTTTTAGCGTTTCTCCCCTCGCTTGTGCCAGTTTAGGACAAGTGCATCGAGCGCAGTTATTAAGTGGGGAAGAGGTGGTTATTAAGGTACAAAGACCGAATCTAGAAGGACTATTTAATCTCGATTTTGAATTGTTGCATCGTCTCACCCGTTGGTTAAATGTTTTCCCCGTAGTGAAAAAATATAATTTAGAAGCTATCTATCAAGAATTCTTTGAGCTACTCTTTCAAGAAATCGATTATATTCATGAGGGGAAAAATGCTGATCGCTTTCGGGAAAATTTTAAGAATTATCCCCAGGTAAAAGTCCCTTTAGTTTACTGGCAATATACCACTCGCAAGGTATTAACTTTGGAGTATGTGCCGGGGATTAAAGTTGATGATCGAGAGACTTTAATAGCTAATAATATTAACGTCGATGGTATTATTCAACTGGGGATCTGTTCCTATCTCAAACAACTATTACAGGATGGTTTTTTCCAATCAGACCCCCATCCAGGTAATATGGCAGTTAGTCAGGAAGGGGAGTTAATTTTCTACGATTTCGGCACGATGTTCGAGTTAAAGTCCGTCGCTAAAGATCAAATGATCGAAACCTTTTTCGCTATCTTGAGAAAGGATACAGAAACAATCTTAAAAACTTTGATGTATATGGGGTTAATTGAACCCGTTAGAGATCTACAACCCATACGAAATATCGTGCAGTTTCTTTTAGATGAATTTCGCGATAAACCGGTAGATGTGAGGGTCTTTGAACAAATTAGCGATCAAGTGTATTTAATGTTTAAACAGCAACCTTTTCGCTTACCTCCCCAAATGACTTTTATTATTAAATCTGTCACCACTTTGGATGGAATTGCCCGCTCTTTAGATCCCCAGTATAATTTATTAGCAGCTAGTCAACCTTTTGTGAAAAGTCTAGCAGTATCAGGAGGAACTACCAACACCATGCTTATCCTAGCTAATCAAGCGCGCACTTTTCTTAAACAACAATGGCAAAAAGGTAATAAAAACGAGAGAATACTCCGTCAATTAGAGGAAAAAATCGAGCGAGGAAATTTAGTTTTTCAAGTTAAGTCACGGGAAAATGAACGACTTCTGAAAAGAATTTATCTGGGAATTAAAGTATTAATTAATGTCTGTCTATTGGGATTTAGCCTTATATCAGCCATATTTTTATTAGACACTAACTATAGCAAACTAGCCATTATTCCCTTCAGTTTAGCGGGTTTATTTGGTTTATTTTTTCTGCGTTCTTCCATGGACTTATTGATTCAGGAAAGATTAGATAAAATGTTAGATAAGTAAATAATTATCATCTTTAATTAGTAGATGGCTTTTGTTATCGGCAACAAAAATTAAAGTTTGACAGGCTGTCTGTTGACAAGATTTTCCAGAAGTTATCATAATGAAAATGTTTTCATTGCACCCAGCAGCAAGAGGACAAGAAAATGTTGTTAAAATCTTTAGCCCTTGGTTCCCTTGTCGGATTATCCTTAGTTACATCTATCCCAGTCTTGGCTAATCCTTCCCTTTCTCCAGTACAAACTAACGAAGCAATAATCGCTGTCGGTCAACAAAAATCCGATTTATTTGTTAATTTAACCACCGATGATCCTTGGCGAGCTGCAATGGCCATTGGTGTCGCCACCAATATGTTGAAAAAAGGTCACTCAACCACTATTTTTTTGAATATTACAGGGGTACACTTGGCTGCGAAGACAATTCCTCAACACACTAACGGTATCACCGGTAAAACCCTGCAAGCAATGTTAGTAGATTTCATCAGTCAAGGGGGAAAAGTCTTAATTTGTCCCTCCTGTATGAAACAAGCAGCAATAAAACCCGAAGATCTAATTGCCGGTGTGGTGACAAGTTCCCCCGATTCCCTAGAAGCAAATTTATTTAACGAAACGGTTAAAGTAATTAGCTGGTAAATCTAGCATTTTCTAGAGAATCTAGAGACCTTAACAATAAGGTCTCTATTATTAGTAGATTTATTTTTGCTTAAAAGAGCGGCCGCTCTTGACTCAGTCGTTATACCATTTTTCTTGGTTCGTGGACCGCCCTCCCAGAAAGCTAATCTGTTGACTATCTAGGGTTTGCTGAATATTACTGGAAGCCTACTAGAAAACGGTTTTGGCACTTTTTTAGTCAAAAAAGTGCCAGAGACAAACGTTGAGAAATCGATACGAGGGACTCATACTAAATCCGTTGAGTATAGGCTACATATCAGGACAGGCACTCATGCACTCTTGCAATAGGCAAGAGGAGCAATAAATAATCAGTCTTTAATAACCGGATTTAGTATCCTATCTTGATTCGGCAACGCTGGCACTCAAATTAATATCCGTAACCATAGATAAAAAACTATATAAATCTAACTAATCATTTACTTTAGTAATTGGTATTTTACAAATCGCTGAAAGCAAGTCACCATAGGAATTAAGCAAATGCAGTTCCGAATCAAATCCTGTGGGAGATAGAAATTATGGTTGCTTTAATCACCCCAAAACCCGCTAAAACCAGCCGTTTAACCACACAAATCCAAGAAATCGCCGAAAATACTTTTACCTTGCGCTGTTTGGATTGGGATCGCGATCGTTTTGATATCGAATTTAGTTTAGAAAACGGTACCACTTATAACTCTTTTGTTATTCAAGGGGAAAAAACCGCCCTAATTGACACATCTCACCGCAAATTCGATCGCCTTTATCTGGATGAATTAACTAAACTAATCAACATCAATCATCTTGATTATTTAATTATCAGTCACACCGAACCCGACCACAGTGGTTTAGTCAAAGAGGTTTTGGAATTAGTCCCAGAAGTTACCGTGGTGGGGGCAAAAGTTGCCATGCAATTCCTCGAAAACATGGTACACAGACCCTTTAAACAGTTAATAGTTAAAAGTGGTGATACTTTAGATTTAGGTAATGGTCATGTCTTAGAATTTGTTGCAGCCCCTAATCTTCATTGGCCCGATACTATCTTCACTTTTGATGCTAAAACTGCCACCCTTTTTACCTGTGATGCCTTCGGAATGCACTTTTGTGATGATCAAACCTACGATCGAGAAAAAGACCTGCTAGAAGCCGATTTTCAAACCTATTATGACTGTCTGATGCGACCGAATGCTCGTTCAGTTTTAGGGGCAATTAAAAGAATCGAGAAATTTGAGATTAATCTCATTGCCACTGGTCACGGTCCCCTATTAAAACACCATATTTCTGATTGGGTGGGACGCTATCAAACTTGGAGTCAAGAACAAACTTCTGCCGATACTTTAGTGGCTATATTCTTTACCCAAGATTACGGACAAAGCGAACATTTAGCCACTATGATTAGTCAGGGTCTGACTAAAACTGATGTGGTGACAGAATTAGTCGATATGAATAATGCTGATCCCCACGAAGTCAGAGAATTAATCAATCAGTCTAAAGGAGTTGTCATCGGAATGCCTCCCCAATCTTCCCTGACTAACCAGACGATTTTAAGCACGATTCTTGCTGCAGTTAATGGCAAACAAGCTGTAGGATTATTTGAGTCAGGAGGTGGGGAAGATGAACCAATTTTTCCCTTAAGAAATAAATTACAGGAAATGGTCGCAATCGAAGCTTTTCCTCCTCTTTTAGTTAAAGACAATCCCAATCAATCCCTCGATTTTATTGCCGATGAAGCAGGAACCGACCTCGGCCAATGGTTAAGCCGAGAAAAAACGATTAAACAAATTAAATCGATTAACAACGACTTAGAAAGAGCTTTAGGCCGTATTAGTACCGGATTGTATCTAATTACTTCCCAAAAAGCCGATTTATCTAGTGCCATGATTGCCTCTTGGGTGACACAAGCAAGTTTAAATCCTTTAGGTGTGGCGATTGCAGTGGCCAAAGATCGGGCAATGGTATCCTTTTTACAGCCTAGCGATACCTTTGTTTTAAATGTTTTAGCTGAGGATAATTACCAGAAATTAATGAAACATTTCCTCAAGCGTTTCTCTCCCGGTGCCAATCGTTTTGAAGGCATTAAAACCTATACTGCCAATAATGGATCACCAATTTTAGCCGATGCCTTAGCTTACATAGAATGTGAAGTAACCAGTCGTTTAGATTGCGGCGATCATTGGGTAGTTTATTGTACCGTTAATACCGGACGAGTTGCCCGTTTAGATACCTTAACTGCTGTCCATCATCGCAAAGTTGGCAACCATTATTAACAGTTATCAGTTATCAGTTATCAGTTATCAGTTCACCGATTACTGGTTACTGCTCACTGCTCACTGAAAAATCCCCCCAACAGCTAACACCCAATTCTATCAATCTTAGGAGAAATAAAATGTACGAACCAATTAAAAACCCTTCCCCAATGATGGTGCGAGTAGTGCAAGTCTTAGAAATGATTCAAGATTTAATTGTCATTTCTCTCTGTATCGGTTTATTTAGCTTCATGGTGTTAGAAGTCAGAGAAATGTTTATGTCTCTGCTGCCACCGATTCAATTTCGGATTATTACCGCCGATATTTTATTCCTCTTAATTCTAGTAGAATTGTTCCGATTGTTGATTATTTATTTGCAAGAAAAACGAGTTTCTATCGGTGTTGCCGTGGAAGTTTCTATCGTCTCGGTTTTGCGAGAATTAATTGTTAGAGGAGTCCTAGAAACTAATTGGACACAAGTATTAGCTGCCTGTGCTTTTCTAATAGTTCTCGGTACATTAATGGTGTTAAGAGTTTGGCTTCCTCCCACCTTTGAAGGTATCGATCCTGAACAAAAAGTTTCTGAACGTTATCGTCAACATTTAGTTAAAGAATTAACTGAAATAAACAGCAAAATTTAGTCAGTTATCAGTTATCAGTTATCAGTTATCAGTTATCAGTTAGAAGGGGATAGGAAAATGGGGGAATAGGGTAATGGGGAGATAGAGTAATTTCAACTAAAACTCTAAAACCTCACTCCCCCCACACCCCACACCCCACACCCCACACCCCACACCCCACACCCCACACCCAACACCCAACTTAACAATTATGACCACTAATACCTTAATTCCCAATCCTGCTATTAATAATCGCTCCCGCGATGTTCAAACCGCAGAAATTGCCGATAAAACTTGGGTTTTTCGCTCCCGTACTTGGGACAGATTAAAATTTGAAATAGAATATGCTCGTCAACGGGGAACCACCGCTAATTCCTATCTTATCTGTGGCGATAAAACCGCCTTAATCGATCCCCCTGGAGAATCCTTCACCGAAATTTATTTAGAAGAAATTCGTCAATATATCTCCTTACATCGTCTCGATTATCTGATTCTCAGTCACGTTAATCCCAACCGTATCGTCACTTTAAAGGCCTTATTAGCCGCCACCCATCAAATCACCATCCTCTGTTCTAAATCTGCCGTCAATACCCTTAAAAATGCCTTTCCCGATGCCCAAATTTTGGGCATACGAAGCGATGAAATCCTTGATTTAGGGCAAGGTCATCAACTAAGTTTTATTAATGTCCCTACGCACCGCTGGCCTGATGGTATCTGCACTTTTGACCAAAAAAACCAAATTTTATACAGCGATAAATTCTTTAGTGTACATCTGTGCAGTGACGATCTTTGGGATAAAAATTGGAAAGAATTAGATGTGGATCGTCGTTATTATTTTGATTGTCTCCATGCCGTGCAATCCAAAGCGGTAGAAACAGCCCTCGACAAAATTAAAGAATTTCCCGCCCAATATTATGCACCCGCCCACGGTCCGATAATTCGTTATAGTCTTAGTCGTCTTGCCCACGATTATCGTTATTGGTGTCAAGAACAAAAAACTCGACCTCTACAAGTGGCTTTATTATATGCTTCTGCCTACGGAAATACTGCCACCCTGGCCCGCTCGATCGAACGAGGATTATTAGAAAATGATCTGGCCGTAGAATCAATAAATTGTGAGTTTGCCACCCCCGCCGAAATTAGTCAAGCGATCGAAAATTGTGACGGATTTATTATCGGTTCTCCCACCTTAGCCGGTCACGCTCCTACCCAGATCCAAACCGCTTTAGGAATCGTTCTTTCCACGGCAGCAAAAACTAAATTAGCCGGGGTTTTTGGTTCCTACGGTTGGAGTGGGGAAGCTGTAGATTTAATTGAAACTAAACTCAAAGATGCTAATTATCGCCTCGGTTTTGAATCCTTGCGCGTGCGTTTTAGCCCCACAGAAAGCAGTTTACAAGCAGGTTATTTAGCCGGAGAAACCTTCGCCAGGGCCTTGAAAAAAACCAAAAAATTGCGGGTTCCCCAACAGGGAATGACCGAAACACAAATTGATCGCACTGCCCAGGCCGTTGGCCGGATCGTCGGTTCCCTTTCTGTTCTCACCACTCGTCAGGGCGAGGATCATGCTGGTTTCTTGACCTCTTGGGTATCCCAAGCCAGTTTTAACCCCCCGGGGCTAATTATCGCCGTTGCCGACGAACAAGCCGCCGACCGTCTAATTAACTCGGGAACCGCCTTTACCTTGAATATTCTCAAGGAAGGGCGCAATTTACGCCGCCATTTTTCCAATCGCATCAAATCTGGCGGTGATGTCTTTACGGGATTAGAAACCCAAGTCGGGGAAAATGGCTGTCTGATTTTAAGCGAAAGTCTCGCCTATCTAGAGTGTACGGTGAAAGAGCGACAACTCTGCGGCGATCGCTGGTTAGTCTATGCTACCGTCGAGCGGGGTCAAGTTTTGGATAGTAACGGTGTCACCGCCATCGGTCATCGTAAATCCGGTAGTCAGTATTAAAACTGGACTAGCGGGGCAAAGTTCCTGACTTTCCCCGTGTAATCAGCCTAGATTTCTGGGAAAGATAGGTTATGTTATTATCCAAGGTTGTCCGACCGGGCCATTTTGTCTTTGTTTCCCTATGAAAAAATTGCCGCTAATACTGTCGGTGGGGAGTGTCGCTTTATTGTTGGTGGGATGTCCAGCTTCTAACCAAGCTAATCAATCCCCACCACCCAGCCAAGAAACCCCCACCCCCTCTCCCAGTCCCCCGGCTGCCCAACCACCCGCCTTTAGCGGCGCTGTACAACCAGCTACCGAACCAACCCCCCTAAGGGTAGCGGGATTGATTCCTGCTACCGATCCTGACCAAAAACGGGCGGAAATTAATCGCGGTCGCAGGGATCCCTTTGCTCCCTTTCCCCTACAACCAAATATTACGATTACAGCGGCGGAAAAACCCCCAGCTGGGACTCCAGCGGCCACTGGCGCACCTGTACCCGGAGGTAATCGTCCCGCAGCCGCACCTGCACCCGGAGGTAATCGTGCCACTCCCAGAGGACCGATAGTTAAAGCGCCGCCGCCACCACCGCAACCGACGGAAGCGGAAGAAGTGCAAGTATCGGGCATCGTCCAGTTACCTACCACTCCTATGGCGATCGTGAAAGCCCCCGGAGAAGCCACGGAACGTCGAGTTATTCCGGGTTCTACTCTCTCTAATGGTTTAATTTTAGTTAAAGCGATCGATACTAATCCCGATAATCCCTATATTGTCCTAGAACAATACGGTCGAACTATTACCCGTCGTTTAGGGGATGGTGTACCCGAACCGGCCGCACCGCAAGCCTCGATCAGTTATAATATTCCCGAATCAGGAGAATAAAACCCGTGCGATCGATTGCTATTCAACAAAAACAAACCATTATTTATCCGCAAATGCCCTTGGCTATCTATCGAGAATTAGCCAGCCATTTACAACAGGTTCAGGGTGTGGAAACCCATCTCACTCCCCAGCAGTTCCAACAATTCGATTATCATCAAAGTCAGATCGGTAGTCTAGAAATTAACTATACCGAGACTTTTCAGGAAAGCGATCGCACTCTAGTCACGGCAATTCTCGATTATTATGCCCAACGTCACGGCTCCTATCAGCTTTCCTAAGCTTTCTCTCCTCACCTTTTCCCCGATTACCGACTTTCTTCTTAAAAACTAAAAGTATTTTATAGGATTTATCTTAATGCTGGGGATGATGCCAAGTCTTCTCACACTTCATCTATTAAGGGTAGGGTTGATTCATGAATCAACCCTACTATGAATCAACCCTACTATGAATCAACCCTACTATGAATCAACCCTACTATGAATCAACCCTACTATGAATCAACCCTACTATGAAT
>NZ_JAPZQJ010000443.1:0-4111 GCF_027530405.1 Microcystis sp. LE19-41.2A
GGGGTCAATTACCTAATTTTCAGGGAAAAAGTACCTGAATTTTCCCCCCAATCACTCCAAAGGTCGGCACTTTTTGAGGGAAAACAAGTCTAAAAACCCTATCCAACAAGGTTTTTAGATTTATTCAGCAAACCCTAATTAATTTTCCTTAGTTACTTATCAAGTAAATAAACTGGCATCAACCCGAAAATATGCTCCCAAAGACCTAGCTTCTGACTGATTGATGCTGCGTTGTCCATTAATTATTTGCTGCACCGCATCAGGGGAACCCAAAATAGTAATTAGCTCTGCATATTCTATCTCGTTAGCTTCTATAAGATGCCGTAAAGTTGCTAAAGGATTTCTGTCAGGAATTGGATAATTATCTGCCTCGAACCTTTCGATCAAACTAATCAATAACTCCAGTAAAGCTTCCTCCTCTAAACTAAGTTCCGAGCGATGTTCCAACTCTTGAGCAATTGCGATCGCTCGCTCGTTTTCCGCCTCTGTGGTGATTGCTTTTGGTTGATAGTGAGCGAGTAATTCTCCATAGGTTTTAGAATTAAAAGTAAGCATCATTTTTCCAATTTTCTTTATCGTACTCGGCGTGGGTAAGAATATATTTAATATAGATAGTCTGTCGGTTATAAACTAGATCTACAATTAGACGATAGTGATTTCCTTTAATGTTAAAAACAGTGAAATTACCAACAGATTCAGCACTTTTATAAGTGGCTTGCACATCGATTAGATTTTGCCATTCTGCTTTACTAGCGACTCTATACCAATCATAGAGAGACTCGCAGGAATTAGCGTTGGTCATACAGAAATCGCGAAGTATTCGACGGCTAATTACCCGCATAATACAAATATACCTCTGGCAGTTTCTGTCAATAGCAATTATATCTCAATATCTAGGCTAACTCAAGCCGGCGGGCTGATTTGCTCACACTTTACATCCCGTAAAATGGTAGCACTTGGGGCTAGTGGGGACGTTTTCCCGCTTACCAGCTAAATTGAGAATATCAGGGGCATTGATGCCTAAAGGGAGAGAAAATGTATTAGGCTAAAAACTAAACTATTTTGGCAAGATTTCTTTGAAGACCTCCTCAGCCTACTTATTGGTTTTCCACGGTAGTCGCGATCCGCGTCCAGCCATGGCGGTGACACGATTAGCAGCCTTAGTTCAAGAAAAAATCAGTCAACCCGCCGAAAGATTGGCGAGTAAATCGGAGTTTAGCCGATCTATAGCGGTTCTAGAAGCAGATAATCGGGTATTAGTAGGGACTGCCGCCCTAGAATTAGCGATAACACCTCTCCATCAACAAATAGAAGCTTTTGCCCAACAAGCACAAAGCCAAGGATGTAACCGGTTGCAGATTATCCCCCTGTTTCTCCTGTCGGGGGTTCACGTTAAAGAAGATATTCCCGCGGCCGTGGCCAAAGTGCGATCGCCGATTGAGCTAGAGTTAAAGCCCCATTTAGGCAGTTATCAGGGCATAAAATCGCTGTTATCCCGACAATTTGCCGATTTAAGCCACCAAGATCGCATTTTACTGTCCCACGGTAGTCGTCGCCCCGGGGGTAATCGGGAAGTGGAAAATCTAGCGGCGTTTTCTGGGGCAATTACAGCTTATTGGTCGATAGAACCGAGTTTATGCCAACAAATCGAGAGTTTAATTGCTCAAGGTAGCCCAACAATTGCTATACTGCCCTATTTCCTCTTTACTGGTGGAATTACCGCCGCGATCGAAGCCCAAGTTTTTGAACTATCACAAAAGCATCCAAATGTCAATATATCTTTAGGTAAATCTTTGGGGGCGACGGGGGAATTAGCCGAGATTATTGTTGAGGAAGGATGTGGATGAAGCGGGCAGCGATCGCTTTGGGCGGTAATTTAGGAGATTCAGCGACAATTTTAGGGCAAGCTTTAGGGGAATTAGAGCGAGTCAAAGGAATTAAACTAGAAGCTCATTCCCAATGGTATCAAACCGCAGCCGTCGGCCCTCCTCAGCCCGATTATCTCAACGGTTGCGCCATTGTGCAAGTGGATTTATCGCCCTTAGATTTACTGCATAAATTATTAGAAATCGAGCAGTTATTCGGGAGAGTCCGACGGGAAAGATGGGGACCGCGTACCCTCGATTTAGACTTAATATTTTATGATGACCTGATCTTAGAAACGCCCGAATTACAGATACCCCATCCCCGCTGCCGAGAACGGGCCTTCGTGCTGCTTCCCCTGGCAGAAATTGCCCCCGATTGGCGAGATCCCGTCACTGGAAAAACTATCTTTCAGCTATTGGGGCAATTGGGATTGGCGGAGTAGGATGTTAGGTGTTGGGGTTTTAGGGTTTTAGGGTTTTAGGGTTTTAGTTGAAATTCCCCCATCTCTCCTGCTCCCCACTTCCCCACTTCCCCACTTCCCCACCTCCCCACCACCCCAAATAACCGCGTCTCAGTTACCGCCCCGAAACTCTACAATAAAGGCAGCAGCATCAATAAACAGTAAAAAAATCAACCGTGACCAAGACCCCATCGATCGAGGAAACTCATTACAATCAGGCTAAAGCTAGTTTACAACAGGCTTTAACTTGGTATGCCAGTTTTCGCCGCCATTGGAATTATCCCCCCGATCCCCAACTTCAGGCCGCCGTTAAACAGGATTTGCAGTCCCTCAAATCGGCCTTGGATAAACTGGATGAAACAGTGATTCGGGTGGCGGCCTTCGGGTTAGTCAGTCGCGGTAAATCCTCGGTGGTAAACGCTTTAGTCGGTCAAAAAGTCCTGGCAACCGGACCCCTGCACGGGGTGACACGCTGGCCGCGATCGGTGCGTTGGATACCAGCCACGGGTAAAATCCAGATAGAATTAATCGATACCCCCGGATTGGATGAGATTGAAGGGGAAGCGCGGGCGAATATGGCCAGAGAAGTCGCTAAAAGTGCCGATTTGATTTTATTTATCGTCGCGGGGGATATTACCCGGACCGAATACGAGGCCTTGGCAGAATTGCGCCAGGCGAAAAAACCGATCATTTTGGTGTTTAATAAGATTGATCTCTATCCAGAAGCGGATCGCCGTCAGATTTTTCAGCAGTTACAGAGATTAGGAACCAATCGGGACGAAAAAACGTTAGAAGATTTGTTAACTAGCGATGAGATAGTTATGGTAGCCGCCGAACCGCAACCGATTCCCGTCCGGGTGGAATACCCCGATGGGCGCGTGGTGACTGAGTGGGAAACCCCTCCCCCCCAAATTGAGGAGCTGCAAGATAAACTCTTAACGATTTTAAATCGGGAAGGGCGATCGCTGCTGGCCTTAAATGCTTTAGTGCAAGGGCAAGAAGCGGAGGAAAATATCGCTAGAAAAACCCTGGAACTCCGGGACAGTCAAGCGGAGGAAATTATCTGGCAATACGCGAAATATAAGGCTTTAGCGATTGCGGCCAATCCGATCGCTATTTTAGACCTACTAGGGGCTTCAATCGTCGATTTGACTCTAGTTCGGGCTTTAGCTCGTTTGTACGGCCTGCCAATTACCAGTCACCAAGCTGGTCAACTCTGGCGGACTCTACTTTTCAGTAGTGCGGGGTTGCTGGTGGGGGAAATCCTCAGCACTGTGATTATCGGTTTGGGCAAAACGGCAGCGGCAGCGGCGAGTATTTTTGAAAATCCTACCTCTTTAACCCTCTACGGTAGTACCGCTCTCCTACAGGGAGCAATTGCCGCTTATGGAACCTATATCATCGGGAAAGCCGCTAAAATCTATCTAGAACGCGGTTGTAGTTGGGGGGCATCCGGACCGAGTACGGTGATTAATCAAATTCTTGCTCAAGTTCATCCGCAAACTATCTTATATCGTTTACGTCTAGAGCTAGAACAGTGATTTTAAGGTAAAAAGGAAAAAGGAAAAAAGGCAACAGTGATCAATTAAATATTTCCTACTGACTACTGATGACCGACTCCTAATTTTAGAAACTTAATTTTTGAGGCTCTTCGGTTTGTGTTATGCAATGGACGGGGGTTATAAGGGATGGAACCCTTATAGAGAAAGGCATTTAGCGATTTTTGTCAATTGTTTTTGCTCTAGAGCGAACTAATCAATTAAGTCTCTTGCCAGATAAGGATTT
>NZ_JAPZQJ010000670.1:0-2148 GCF_027530405.1 Microcystis sp. LE19-41.2A
GTTTTTTTTTGTTTCTTCTTGTATCTTGAGAGAACATCAGGTAAAACTTATGTACTAGCTCTATCTATGCTGCTCTCATGCACCTTCATCTTATGCCAGATACTGAATGCCTGTAATCAAGATATAGCAAGGGTTTAGCAATGTAGTATAAGAATTACATATATACTACAAAGCTAACTTCAAATTTAATTTATATAAGTACAGTAGTACACTACAGGGTGAGGCCGCTCTGAGGCAGGAGTAAGACCGTACTGTGTTACTACGCAGAAGCCAATCCTAGCCTAGAGTAAGGGTATATACTGTTACTACACAGAAGCCGCTCCGAGCCTAGAGTGAGGACACTAATGTCACTACACGGAAGCCGGTTTTCATCCATCTGAGGGGGAAAGAAAGGACTGAGGGGATGAATCCCCTCAGACTCCCCTCTATCACGTTTTTTCCCTATTCCGGGCGCGTTGCCCATTAAGCTGTTAACAGGTTGTAACCAATGGCTATAAGCTGTTAACAGGTTGTAACCAATGGCTATAAGCTGTTAACAGGTTATTATTAGACAAGAAAAATCTCATTAGTCCCAAACCTAATGAGAAGACTGCCATCTTTTGATTTAAATTTTATCTAAAATTATTATACCAAAATAGCGAGCGCCAGGAGTCTGTCTTAGCATCAAATAACAAAACGTAAATGCTGTCATTTTTGGGCTGATCTATGTTCCCGGCTAACGCGCCCGTCATATCCCAGGTTGACAACGTGAAAGTCAGCGCCCGGACTTAATTTAAGATTAGCAAAGATTTCTGGTTTTGTCAATCCCTCAAAAAATCTTTTTCTAAGGGGTTGACAATATCTTGTTAACGGGTTACTGTAGAAGATATAAACCTGTTAACGAGTTACTGCCATGACACTTAAATCGACGAGAGGAGGGCGCGGCCATGTTGCCCCTTACGAAACCACGCACGCCCGGATACCAATCGCAATAAAGCCTTATGTGAATTTTATCTCTGATAGTTTCAAGCAATCTGTAGAGGATGGTACTGATGATAATTTTGTATTAGTTTTAGAGTCCACAATGGAAAATATTACCATGAATAAAGGTGTTAACGAGAATAATATTAGACAATTAGCCTTAGAAGTGGTAAAATTAAAGAAGCAAAAAAAATCTACTAAAATTGCATTTGATAACTTGTTAACAGCTATATTAGGAGAAGACTATGAGCCGTAGAAAAATTGGGGCAGCACTAAAAAGAATCTGTGATTATGAGGGTATTGTCTTGTCGAGAGATGAAATTAAATTTCATATCGATAGATTGATAAGTGAAAATATTCCTATTGGGCTATCTGATGATGGTCTGGATGAGATTGTATTAGATTATCTCAAGGATGAAAAGGTGTTAACAGCTTAATGGGCAACGCGCCCGGAATAGGGAAAAAACGTGATAGAGGGGAGTCTGAGGGGATTCATCCCCTCAGTCCTTAGCTCTAAGCTTCTAAGGATTCATCTAGCTGAGATTCATCATCCCATAGCTGGCACAGGAGATTATAGTTTTTAGCCCGGGATTTAAAGCCAATGTGTGGATTTAATTGATAGATATTCTGCCGGCCGTTCTTGTCCACTATTCTCAGATAATCAGCCTTGATCAATTTTTTGATAGATTTGCTAATCTCTGGCTGTACAATCCCCAATCCTTCTGATAATTCCTTCTGAGTAACATTTAGAAGATTTTCATATTCCATAATGGAAATTAGAAATAGCAGTACATTCTTATCAGTAGGCGTTAATCTTCTGTCAACTGCCAATCGACCAAGCCCTTCAGCAAAAATCCTTACATGAGGTTTATCTGTTAACATCTTTATAGGCGTTACGACAGTCTTTGCCATACACCCCTCCGGAACATTAATCTGGTAATTGAACGTTTTATCAGCCATAATCATTCTAATCTAATATGTGTGTAAACCTATAATATCATAGGTATTGACCTATATTGTAGGTTTTGAAACCCTTACCCAGTAAGGGTTTTTTTTTGTTTCTTCTTGTATCTTGAGAGAACATCAGGTAAAACTTATGTACTAGCTCTATCTATGCTGCTCTCATGCACCTTCATCTTATGCCAGATACTGAATGCCTGTAATCAAGATATAGCAAGGGTTTAGCAA
>NZ_JAPZQJ010000338.1:0-7698 GCF_027530405.1 Microcystis sp. LE19-41.2A
GTTTTTTTTGGCTAAATCAGACTATCTAACAAGTCGGTCACTTCCCCTTGATGATTTTTCCGATTGTCGTCATAGATCAGCAAAGTGTTTAAACTACTATGGCGCGACAATTTCTGGACACGCCTAACATCCCCCCCGGTAGCTTCTAACGCGGCCGTGATGCTGCTGTGTCTAATTCTGTGAGGACTCATGACCTTAGTTATGCCTGCATCCTGACAGCGAGACTTGACAATATCATAAATTCCTTGAGTAGATAGGCGGCCGTCCCGGTATCCGGGATTGATTGAACAAAACAGAGATTTATCGGGGTTTACTTCCCCCCTTGCAGTCAACCAAGACTCGATCGCCGTGACCGTGCCAATTCCAAGAGAGATAATCTCTGATTGATTCCCCTTACCCTTCCCAAAAATCCTTAAGGTTTTGGCTACCGGGTCAAAGTCAGCGATCGAAGCCTTAGACACTTCTGATCTTCTCAGGGCATTACTCCAAAGAAGCATCATTAGGGCATAATCACGGATACCCTTTAATGTTCCCCGGTCAATCCCCCCTAAAACCCGCTTAAACGTCTCCGGGTCAACCCCAGTCGTGTCACGATATGCTGACAATTTTTCCCCTTTAACAGACTCAAGCATAAAATCACAGTGACCACAGTTATAAGAGAACGAGACTAAACTCTTAATAGCAGCTAACCGACGGTTGATAGTTGCTGATTTTAACCCCTTTTGGATTAGTTCCCCCTTATAGCGGGAAACTAGGGCATAAGCACCATGCCTATCAAGAGATAAAAACTTCCCCAATTCCATATCAATATCTGAGAGAAAATTATCAATATCACGCCGGTACACACGCCGGGTATGATGTGATCTTTTGGTAGCTAACCAATCAGCTAAAACCCTTCCCCAATCGGTGCTAGGGGGAACCGGGGTTAAGTGAGAAAGTCGAGAGTTAAGCAGTACAACGTTATCGGTCATCTTGCGAAAAGAGTTATTATCACAACATTAAGAAATATTAAGAACCCGTGGGGTACGGGTAGGAGGGTTAGGGGTTAGGGGTTATCTGGCAACCATTCCAGAATTTCACCGGGCTGCACTCGATAGCGATCGCAGATTGTCTCCAAAATTTTTGCTGATGGGATATAGGTAGGATCGGCCGCTAATCGGTAGCCGGTAGCCGGTGCGAAGCCTGTATCCTTTACAAATCTATAGGCTGTTATCCCCTCTCGTTCTATTAATTCCCTGATTTTGTTCTTAAGCGCCATTTTTCCTTGCTACTCTCATTTATTTTATTCTATAAAAATATTTTAGGATAATGCTTGACATACTGATAAAAGTTTAGTAGTATAGAGACATAGAGAAAGACGACCGCGCCAGTTTCCCAAAAGTAGCGATCGCCTCTCTCGTAACCCTATCAAAAGGACTTAAACCAATGGTACAACTTATTGAAGCTATAGCAACAGCCCCGGCACGCCGCATTGACACTAAATACGGCGAAAGAACAGTAATTGACGCGGTACGGCGTGATAATGGCGAAAAAGTGACCGTTTGGCGTGCCGGTGACGATGATTACAGCCAAAAGCACGTTATCCGGAATGCTCGCTTAACCCTAACCCTCGATAACAAGGGTAAATATTCCTTAATTGAGGACCCCAATCTGGTTAATCTGGGAACCCCATTACCTGAAACCGTGCCGGTGAAACCCGTTTCTCGCTATCTGGCCTCAAATAACCCTCCTATCCCCAATTACAGCGAGAAAACAAGCGAGAATGACCAATCACTCCTATCTCCTAACCAGAAAAAAGAAATAGCCAACTATGTGAGTGAAATGGCTAAATTATACGGCTTCTGCTTAACTCAAGCTGATTCTCTAGGGGTTGAGGGTGAGGATCGGCGTGCGATCGCTACTACCCTTTACTTATCGGCCCAGAAAAAATTTAGTTTGTAATCAGTAATTGAGGGGATTAATTCCCCTCTTATTAGGAGTAAAAAAATGGAAAAACACGAAATTGCCGCAATTTTAAGCGATACACGCTACTTTACCCAGAATAAGAATGGCGATCGATTCTACGATATCGAGTGGAATTACAAAAATGGTTTTTTAGGCTTTTTGGCGTTACCCGTAGCTAAATTCAACAGCGAGGAAAAGGCTAAACGGTTTCAAAATCGAGCGAATGAAGTGCTAAGGGACTTGTTTAACAACGAGTTTAGCGAGTAATTTCAGTTATCGGTTATCAGTTATTAGAGATTAATCAAAACCGCAATTGTTTCGGTTTTCAAGTGTCAGTTATCAGTTATCGGTTATCAGTTGTCAGTGATTTTTTTTCTGGTACAATCGTTTCAAGCTAGAGACAAAAAACCTGTAAACCTGTTTGATTGCGTAATTAACTTTTACGCGATCGCAATAATTCACCATTTACCGATAAAAAACACCCGGGTAACGCTTGCAACGTTGCCCGGAAATTCATCAAAAAGAATATGAATAACAACTTAGCAGATACCAGCAAACTTGCTGAAACTTTTTTTACTACCAGTAAAAATGTATCATTGATTGCACTCAATGATAAACCATTCTACCATATATCCGACTGCTTACGGACTCTCATCTCAGAGATTATCGATCGCCACGGCAATGCCTCTCAGAACGACAAGGGAGGCCGCCATGAGTAGAAGTAAGCTACACCCTTATAAAGGCTCTGACTCATGCCCAATCTGTGGCGAAGCTGACAGCGATTGTCGCTACTCTAGCGATAGGGAATTGGTTCTATGTCACGGTCACATCGACTTTGACCCCAATCATCCTGATTGGCATTACTTAGGGGTTTCGAGTAACGGGGTGTGGGGTAAATTTGTTCCGAGAAAAAGCGAAGCATTCGATCGCACGGAATGGGAAGCGAAAAAATTAGAGAGGGAACGCGGCCGGTTAGAACGGGAACGGGAACACGCTAAGAATGCCCTGAGTATTCCAGACCGTGACAAGGCTCTAAGGAAGTTATCCAAAACTCTAGGGCTGTCACAGCATCATCGACAAGCGTTACTCGATAGAGGTCTGTCTGAGAGTGCGATCGAGCAGGGTTTATTTTTCAGCATCTCACCTAACAAACCAGTGCCGGCAGATATCCCCCCTAATTTACCCGGCGTGAATAATGGGAAGATAGCGGCCGCCGATAATGGTATCGCTTGCCTAGCTTTTGATGGCGAGGGCCGGGCTATTGGCTACCAGATACGCCTAGATAATGCCACGGACTCCAAATACAGATGGGCCAAGGGGTTAGAGTCTAGCCACTTGCCTAATATCGAGTTACCTGTCACCCATATCCCCAATGGTAAGGATAAAAACCAAGTCTGGTTATCGGAGGGGATTTTAAAGCCTTTTGTGGCCGCGTATCGACACGGTATCAATGCCATAGGTGCAGCCGGTGGGAATTTTTCAGGGAGTCCCAATCAGATTAAGGACGCGATCGAACCCTATCGACAATTGGTTTTATGTCCGGATGCCGGTGACATAAATAACCGTCACGTCATGCAACGGTGGGAAAACCAGATTAAATTTTTGGAATCTCTAGGGAAGTCGGTATTAGTCGCCTATTGGGGTCAAAAAACCAAAAATGATGATGATATTGACGAGCTATCGGATTTAAGCGGGATCGAGTTTATCGAGTGTAGTAATTTTTTGGCAATGGGGGAAAAAATGGGCATGGAACCGCAAAAAACAGAGAAATCGACTAATGTAGTCAGTCATCCCAAATTTTCCCCAAAACCCCTAGAAACTGACAAATTAGGGGAAGTTATTGAGAACCTGATAACTGAGAACCTCACCGGTTCCAAGCTTGAGATAAAACTCGCTTCGATCGCCCGTGAATTTAATCTGACACAACAGCAAGTTAACTCGATTTACCAGAAATCAATCGAGGAAAGCGATCGCTCGTTTGACTATGATGATGCTCTGAGTGAGCTTGAGAAGATTTACATCGCTGACACCGGTTCCCTTAATCTCGCTAAGATACTCCCGGAAAAGTTAGCCGCAGCCATTGGGCATCATGCCAGATTAACAGGATTGCGATCGGAGGCCTATTTAACCGCGTTACTCAGTGGACTGTCATCAACGCTTCACCCGGACACTGCCTTAAGCCTCTACCCTCAAACTAACTGGAAGGTCCCCCCCAATCTTTATAGCGCGATCGTTGCCTTATCCGGTGAGGGTAAGTCGATCATCGGGCGCGCAATGATTTCTGATCCCTTAAAAGCATTAATCGAAGGGGATGACATTGATCATGAGTCAAAAGTCAGTCAGTATAAAGCTTCTCTCGCTAACTATGAATCGCTGAAAAAATCTAAAAACAGCGAAACGTTAACCGACTCATTCCCCGATGGTCCGCCCTCAAAACCTACCCGGCGGATCAGGTATTTTAGCGGGGGAACCGGTGAGGGCATAGCGAGATATGCTGCGGGTTCTCAGGATAAGGGGATGTTACTTTTTCGAGATGAAATCGCCGGTTTATTCAAGAGTGCTAACCAGTACCGGGGAGGCCGTGGGTCTGACAGCGAGGACATTCTGGAATATTTTGATGGGACCCCACCGATTACACTCCGGGCCGACCCCGACAAAACGGTAGTTTGTCGGAAAATTCTTTTATCGATTTATGGCACGATACAGCCCGGGGTGCTAGAGAAATTGTTAGGCGATAAAGAGGACTCTAGCGGTCAATGGGCGCGATTCATTTTTTGCCAACTTCCCCCCTCAACCGTTGACTTTGACATTGACGCGGCCACGGTTGACCTCACCCCAATGCTGACAGACCTCTATCGACAATTCGATCGCCTACCAGTGGCTTTTTACGACTTGTCACGCCCGGCACGGGAAAAATTTCTCGCGGCTGCGAACCGGCTAAAAAAAGAGTCTGAGAGTGAACAGCGCCCGGCTATGAGAAATGTACTGATTAAAGCGAGAGGGCTGATCGGACGCTTGGCTTTAAATCTTCATCTTACAAACTCCCTATTTAACAGCATTACCCCTTCCCTAGAGATTGGGGAAAAAATCATTGACGCGGCGATCGAATTGACTGAGTTTTATGTAAGTCAGGTAAGGGGGATGTATGTCAAACTATCGGATGATTTACCTAGTGCATACGCTAGGCTGCTATCGGTCGCTAGTGATTGGATAACACCAAATAACGCACGGAAAAAGGCTTTTAACACCAAAACCCGTCAAGACTTCCCTACTACCCGAATAGCTGAAATATTCAAGGAATTGGCTGATCAAGGTTATGGGGAAGTCAGGAAAACCTCTCGCTCGATCGAGTTTAAAGCCTTAAAAGGTGACAAGGGTGACTCAAAGGTGACTAAGAGTGACAGCATAGTCACCCCACTAGAACCCTTACCAGATAAGGATTTTAATTTAAAAGGTGACAAAGGTGACTCAAAAAATCACTTTGCTATAGAAACTACTAACCAACTGAGTGAGAATCACCCGGTCACTACGGAAAACTTAAAAGGTGACAATTTACTTAATAGCGAGTCACCCTTGTCACCCTTGTCACCCTTAGACAGTGAAACTCAATCACAGCAAGGCTTTACAAAAGGTGACTACCCTGATAACACTCAGTCACCCTTAGTCACCCTTGTCACCCTTGAGTCACCCCAAGATGGTGAAACCGACTCCGATCGCCCGGGTGGTGACACTGACAACCTCAAGCCGGATGACTACTGCTTTTATAAGGGCCGCTGCCATACCGTGATCAGCGTTAATGGTGTTTCAATCACCATTAAGGATTATTTGAGAGAAGATGACCCCTTCACGGTTGCCTTAGATGAAGTTACGCCGGACACTCCCGGCCCCAAGCGCGAGAAAAAGAAAAAAGCCAAATAGCGATCGCCTAGCTAAAGCCTAAACCTTCCCAAAACCCAAAACCGAAAAAATTGCGTATTTTTGGGGTTTTTTCCCGTGGGAAGTGGTTCAACGCAAATAATAATACAAGTGTACTTATGACAGTTAGTGTGACACTAAGAGTACCTTTGGTACACATTTCTGTACCAGTTATCAGTACAGGGTACAATTAGTACCCTTACTGTCCACTGACTGGCACATAACACTGTGACAGTTGATGTGACACTTTGTATACTTTTGGTATACATTTTTGTACCAGTTACGAGTAGTACAAAGTGACGATTAGTCACCCTGCGATCGCCTAATTCCCAAATTCGCAAAAATTGCGTATTTTGCCCAAAAATACCCTGAGAAGTGGCTAAAGGTTGCAACCTAACAACAGCAAGGGTGTTTTAAAAATTTCTGTCTCTAGGGAAAACTCGCGCCATTGGTAGGGGCGATCGAAAGGTCCCAAAAAGAACCTACTTTATTCTCCTAACCCAATCAGGGTAAGGGTTTTGACTAATCGGGTAAACCCGCTCGGTATTCATAGGCCCCACCTTTGGAAGGCCTGCGGCCCGAGCGGGGCCACCTTTCCCGGACGGCTTTTTTTCGGAGGCCTTCGATCGATTCGGGCCACCCCGGGACTGCCATGTTTTTAATTTCCCGAAGGGTGAAATAGCCGGGTTTTGGCGATCGCTTGACATAATAGGGTTGATAATCCTTATAGGTGTAGTCGGTCATGTCAGGCAGGGTTAATCGGTTGTGGGGAAGTAAAGGCCGTCTCTCAGTATTAGGTGTTTTCGCGCGTCTTTTCCTTGAGGGGAATCTGGGATTTTTTTGCGGTTTATCCATCGGTTTAGGGAATCGTAGGATACCACTACCTTTTTAGCCTTTAAGTATTTAGCTGCGGCCATAGCAGTCATCCCCACGGTTCCGATCGCGTCCGTTCCGGGTTCACTACCAGACTCATCTATTCCGATTGGGGAAGCGATCGAAGTATCTAGCGAGTCCACAATCTTTTTTTCCGAGTCCTCGATCGCTTCCAGTGCCGGCGACGGTGGTGAGGGGGAAACTTCCGGGGTGTTAGCGTTACCACCGTCGCCCGGTTCATCGGGGGGAAGGGAAGGGGAAGGGGGAAGGGGGGAAGGTTCCCCGGTGGGAAGGGGGGAAGTGGCGATCGAAGACTCTCGCTGTAGCCTTAGCAGTCTTTCCATATCATCTAAGCTACCATCTAAATTATCATCTAATCTTGCCTCTAGCCTTGCCATTCTCTCACTCAAGGAAGTGATCAACTTTCCCACAGAAGCATCTAACCTCACTTCTAATAAACCATCTACCCATGATTCTATAAGGGTTTTAACCCTATCATCTAACCCATCATCTAAGCTACCATCTAAGCTATTGCCTAAGCTACCATCTAAGCGGTCTGTAAGGAATTGTTTGGCTGCTAGATTGTCGGTAAGGGACGGGTAAAGCGATCGAAGTTTATCGAGATAGCGATCGCTGATTGAAAAAGAAATTACTTTACTCATGGCATCTAATCTAATCTTGGATGATATTATTATCATCTAATTAGCTTAGATGTAACCATCTAACTGTGACAGTTTTGGAATTGGCACTCGATCACATTCCAAGACTAACGATAAATCACCCCTAAAACTTTTTTTCATGGCTTTTAGGGGCATTTATGAAGGGGTTTTTTTTGGCTAAATCAGACTATCTAACAAGTCGGTCACTTCCCCTTGATGATTTTTCCGATTGTCGTCATAGATCAGCAAAGTGTTTAAACTACTATGGCGCGACAATTTCTGGACACGCCTAACATCCCCCCCGGTA